>SKOK01000068.1 GCA_007120085.1 Bacteroidales bacterium
ACGGGTTCACAGTTCACAGTTTGGAGTTAGGGGTTCCGAGTTTGGAGTTTCTAATTTCTGGTTTCTGATTGATGACGTTTCTTCCTGGGTGCGCGACTGTATTGGCCGGGCTTGACCGTAAAAGGGCTTTACTGTTCCCCAGGGGGGCTTTAGCCCCTTTTCAAAAGGCATTTCCATCTGGCTTTTATGGGACTAAAGTCCCCCTTGGAGTTGGAGCATCTCCAATCCGTTGACTTCAGTCAACGGCAATGGATACAGACAGGTGATTGTTTTAAAACACAAAATCATGATATATAGTTTTTTGCAAAGACGTCATTAGACACATGGTTCTAATTGGTAAATTTGCACATTTGCACATCTTCCTATCTTCACATTAATCCCTATCTTTGTGTTTTATTTATCCTTGAATCAATGAGCGATCAGATAAAACACGAGTGCGGCATCGTGCTGCTACGTCTGCTGAAACCCCTGGAGTACTACTTATCGCACTATGGCACGGCCTTTTACGGCCTCAATAAGCTCTACCTGCTGATGGAAAAGCAGCACAACCGTGGCCAGGATGGTGCCGGCATCGGCTGCATCAAGTTTGACGTGCCGCCAGGTGCACGATACATGAACCGGATCCGCAGCAACCAAAGCAATCCCATCCAGCACCTCTTTGGGCAAATACACGAAAACCTTGAAAGGACGACAGAAAAGCACCCTGACAGACTGCGTGACATCCAATGGCTTAAACGACACATGGACTTCACCGGCGAGCTTTTTCTTGGCCATCTGCGCTATGGTACTTTTGGCCGCAACCGCCTCGAATATTGCCACCCCTTTCAGCGCGAAAACAATTGGATGTCGAAAAACCTGATGATTGCCGGTAACTTTAACCTCACCAATGTGGATGAGCTCTTTCAAAGCCTGGTGCACATCGGACAGCATCCCAGCGAAACCAGCGATACCATTACCATCCTGGAAAAGCTTGGCCACTTCCTGGATGATGAAAATGAAGACCTCTACCGAAAATTCAAGCAGCAAGGCCATACAAAAAAGGAAATCTCACCGCTGATCGCACGCGACCTGAACCTTGCCGGCGTGCTCGGCAATGCCAGTAAGTACTGGGACGGTGGTTATGTCGTTGCGGGGATGGTTGGCCACGGCGATTCCTTCGTGCTGCGCGACCCCAACGGCATACGCACAGCCTATTATTACCACGATGATGAGGTGATCGTGGCAACAAGCGAACGCCCGGTGATACAAACAGCCTTCAATGTTCCCATCGCTCATATCCGGGAACTGCTGCCCGGACGCGCCCTCATCGTCAAACGCGACGGCCGGATCTCTGAAGTACCGGTCACTGAGCCTCGTAAAACGAAAGCCTGCTCTTTTGAGCGTATCTATTTCTCACGCGGCACCGATGCCGACATCTACCAGGAGCGCAAACAGCTTGGCCGACAGCTCGCTCCAACCATTTTGAAGACGATACACTACGACTTTGAAAACACCATCTTTTCATACATCCCCAATACCGCCATTGCCGCCTTTAAAGGGATGGTGGAAGGGCTGAACGACTTTTGCGATGAGATCAAGCAAGACCGTATCATTGAGATGCAGGGCAGGGTTGATCCCATAAAGCTGAAAAAGATCCTGGCACTGCGGCCGCGCGTTGACCAGGTGGCCGTAAAAGACGCGAAGCTGCGTACTTTCATCACTGAAGATAACAAGCGCGACGAGCTGGTGGCCCACGTGTACGACGTCACTTACGGGCTGGTCAAGGAGGGGATAGACACCCTGGTGGTGATCGACGACAGCATCGTGCGCGGCACCACGCTCAAGCAGAGCATCGTGAAGATGCTCGACCGTCTCGGACCCAAAGCCATCGTGGTGGTGTCATCTGCGCCGCAAATACGCTACCCCGACTGCTATGGCATCGACATGACACGCCTCGGCGACTTCATCGCCTTCCGCGCCGCCATCGAACTGCTCAAGGATACCGGCCAGGAACACATCATCAACAGCACCTACAAGCAATGCAAGCAACAACTGCTGCTGCCGGCCGAAGAGGTGGAAAACGTTGTCAGGGAAATCTATAAACCATTCCGCCCCGAACAAATATCAGCAAAGATCGCCGAAATGCTCCACCCTCCGGAAGTGAATGCAAGGCTTGAAATCGTGTATCAAACCATCGAAGACCTGCACGCAGCCTGCCCGCAGCATACCGGCGACTGGTACTTTACCGGCAACTATCCCACCCCCGGCGGAAACAAAGTCGCCGTCAGATCGTTTGTTAATTATATCGAAGGGAAAAACGAACGCGCATACTAGTCGATGGCCGATTATCGATCTCCGATTATCGATTATTGATTGTCGGTTGTTTTTGTACGGATTAAAACTTCAGGACGATGTCAAACTACATAAAAAATCTTATTTTGCAGGGTGAGCACCAGCAGCAGGATTTCAAGTTCCAGATAAACGACAGCCGTAAGATCGCGCGCACACTCGTGGCTTTCGCCAATACGGATGGCGGCAAGCTGCTGATAGGGGTGAAGGACAACGGTGTGATTGCCGGCATACGTGCAGATGAGGAGTACCACATGATAGAAGCAGCCGCGCAGATGTATTGTAAGCCGGAGGTTGATTTTGCCTTCAGGCACTGGAATATCGATGGAAAAAAAGTACTGGAGATCGATGTACCGCGCGCCCAGGCAAAACCCATCTTCGCAAAGGCTGACGACGGACGCTGGATGGCCTGGGTGAGGGTGGGGGACCAGAACATCCTGGCCGATACCATCATGATCAAGTACTGGAAGCGGCAAAAAAGCCCGCGCGGTGCCTTCATACAGTATTCTGAAAAGGAAAAACTGCTGCTCGAATTCCTCAATAACCATCCCACCATCACATTGAAAAAATATTACCTGCTGGCCGACATCTCTCAAAAAGATGCCGAAGACATCATCGTCAACCTGATGATCGCCGGACTGATAGAGATGGGCCAGAACGAATACCATACCTGGTTCAGGTTGAAGGACCCCGGTGAGGAAGACCGGTAATCAACCATTGTTAAATCACGGTTTTTATGATCACCCCTTGTGTTTTGTTGCTGCTCTTTGAGACGAGTCAAGCCCCGACCTGGCAAAAACTGCTTCGATTTATACGAAACAATGGCTTTCACTTAGCACTAATGGATGATAACCTTCTTTGGCCGTATTGAATTTCTGCTGTCGGTTGTGATGAAATAAATGCCGGCAGGCAGATTCAGAGGGAAGCTGTTGATGCCTTGTTGAACTTCAAAGTTTTGCAAGCGGCGTCCGTTCATGTCAAGTACAGCTACCTGAATGGCATTGAGGGGGTTGTCAACGTAAAGGATGTTGTTAAAAACCCAGATGCCAGGGATGTCATCGTCATCAATTTTGTTGTCAGGGGTGGAGGTGTTGTCAGCTTGTGTCAGAATCATCCGAAGTGCGAGGTGTCCGTATCCGAAGTGCTGGTGCAGGAAAGAGAGGGGGTCGGTGGCCCGGTCGGAACGGTAGAAGCTGCCATAAGCTTCAGCATCAAAGCCTACAGAAATGTTTTCCTCTGTCAACTGCTTAACGGCAAGCATATATGTGCCGGGATCAATGATCAATGGCTGATCGTCAAGCATAAAACTGTGTGTTGTGTTTTGCATTTCGGGTGTCCGGGTCAGCAGTTCCGACATAAATGCAGTGATTATAATGTCCATTTCATCATTCACTTCGTAGAGAGCAATGCGGAAACCCAGATCAGTCAGGTTGTTGTTGGGCCAATGGATTTGTATGCCGTTGAAATTGGCTGGCTGGTGCACTTCATAAAGCATTCCAAAAGTTATGGGTCCGGTGTTGCTGCCCAGCCCATTGGAGATGTTTCCGCTGTCGCGTGCATAAAGGGAGTCGGTAACGTTAAGTGTAAAACGATCGATTTTGTCTTGTGCATCACTGCCTCCATGTTCGGCCTGCCACGCGACCTGATAGCTGCCGGGCAAAAGTGTGGCGGTATGCCAGGGTTCATCGGCAATGACCACTGTTTCCTGGCCACTGTCTAAAGGCAAGGGGATGCTGGCACTGCTGGAGAATCCGCCGGGAGTGACCGTAAAAAGCATACTGCTTTCGCGATTGAGCCGGAGGCCGGTGTTCAGCACTTTGGCTGTTAGTTGCGTTTGATCACGTAGCTGACTAACGGGAATGTTGCTGTAGTCTGTGTTAAGGCCTGTCACCACAAGCTCGGCCCCGGCAGTGGTGGCAGTGGTGGCGCGCCCGTGTGAATATTCATAATAACCGTTATAGGAAAAGGCTTTGTAATGGTAAGTGGTATATTCCTCCAGCTCCTGGTGGATGTATAGGGTGTCGCTTCCGCGGAAAAGCACCTGTCCGCCACCGCTGATGTGGTCGCCGGGCTGGTATGGAATGCCGTTTTCCGGTCTGCCAATCGTGTCATCAGCAGACCACACGATCATCACTTCATTCATTGCCGTGTTTCTGGTCCAGGAAAGGCTTACTTCATAATCGTTGTCCGAAACTTCTGAAAAGAAGTTGCCTGGGTTGGTAATGTTCCCCAGGGTGTGTTGTGCCGCGAGGAGTACTTTGTGGGCGTTGAGCCGGCCTGAGCCCAGCAAGTTTTGATAGTTGGGGTTGTATGGGTTGATGTTATCGGTGTTTTCTTTAAGAAATGCCTTAACTTCAGAGTTTGCGAGGATGTGGTTGTTGCGGTAGGCGTATGAAAGCAGCAGTGCTGCCGTGCCCGACACGAAGGGGCAGGCCACGGAGGTGCCCTGGCTATAGCCGTAGCTGTCGTTGTTGTAGGTAGTGTGCACGCCCCGCTGGTTTACCACGTTGGTTTCGCCGCCAGGAGCTGCAATGTCGATATAGCTTCCATAGTTTGAATACCAGGCTTTTTCATCGCGGTTGCCGGTGCCTGTAACGGCGAACACGCCGGGATAGTAACCAGGGTAATAGGCATCATTGTCGTTGCTGTTGCCTGCTGAGGAGAAGACGATGCCTCCTTCCATGACCGCTCCGCCGCCGTGAGCATTGAAGTAATCGAAAGCATCTAAGATGGCAGGATTGTAATAACCTGGTTCACTGTATCCCCAGCTGTTTTGTGAGATGGCGGCGCCGTTATCGGCGGCATACACCTGGGCCAGGTGGA
>SKOK01000307.1 GCA_007120085.1 Bacteroidales bacterium
AAATATTACGATGATTTATGCCTTTATGCAGCAAACATCACAGGTGACCTCCCATCGGCCCAAGATATTGTACAAACAGTATTTATCAGGTGCTGGCAGGAGAACAGCTTTCTCGGCATCACAACATCCCTAAAGTCATATCTTTATATCTCTGTTCGAAACGGATGCATTAACCATCTTAAGAAACAGCAGGCACACCGGCATGCTGATCTGACAGAACTTACCGGTTACGACACAAATGATTCAAGCGATGGTGCAGAACAACTATCTGATCCTCTTCTGATAAAGGAACTGAATAACGCCATAGACAAGCTGCCGGAAAAATGCAGGGAGGTATTTCTCTTCGTAGTCGTTCAAGGTAAATCATACAAAGAAGCTGCTTCCGAGCTTAGCATCAGCGTCAATACCGTTAAAACGCAAATCTCCCGTGCCATGATTAAACTCAGGCAGGCATTGAACCACCATCTGCGCAGTTAATTTTTTCTTCTGTTTGTCACCCTTTTAAAGTTTTTGTTTGTCCTTATTATGTAATGCCCGCAGGATATTGTGTTGCATACTGGTAAGTTATTCATATTCAGCAATGTATAAATTCAACTTAAAGTACTATTTTTCATCCATTTCAAAAATGACAAAATGAATCCGGAAAATAAAATACCCGAAAACATATTAGAGCTGATCATTAAAAGTGAGAAAGGGGAGCTCAGCAATGATCAAAAGACAGCGCTTGAAGCCTTTCAGCGTGGGCATCCCGCATTGAAAAAGGAGCTTCAGGATTATGCCGTGATTGCCAGACAAGGCAGGCTTCTTGGCATCCGCAAGCAGATAGATAAGAAGAAAGCCTGGAAGAAGATTGCCGGCGAAGCACATCGGGAGCGGCCAAAAAGATTTGTTATCCGCCAATGGATGAAATATGCAGCCGTTTTCATCCCATTGCTTTTGGCGCTCGGTTTCTTCTATACCAAACTGATGCAGCAGCAGGAAGAGATACCAGTCTATTCCGACATCATGGACATGGTGCGACAGGAAAAAGCAATGCTTATATTGGGGACCGGAGAGGAGCTGATACTGGATGGCAGCACGGTAGGTCAATTCATTGAGCGGGAGGGCATCTCCATACACAAAGAATCGAAAGAACGGATAAGCTATGCTTCTGCAAGCGTTTCGGCCAGGCACAGCCTTGTTGTTCCGCGTGGTGGCGAATACCAGCTTGTGCTTCCTGATGGAAGCCTCGCGTACATCAATTCCGGTTCACGATTGGATTTTCCAACAATTTTTGATGAAGACACCCGGGAAGTGACCCTGACAGGAGAAGCATTTTTTGAAGTGATGCACGATCCTGAAAGACCATTTATTGTGAACAGTCCTGATTTGAGGGTTACAGTAACCGGAACTGCATTCAATGTGTACAATTATCCGGATGATGTGGCCGAGACAACGCTGGTGAACGGTCGCGTAATGGTTTCTTCAGACAGCCATCATCATGTAAGCCTGAAACCCGGACAGCAGGCAAGCATCAAAGCTGGTGGTGACCGGATGGATATCCGTGATGTGGACACTGATCTGTACACATCGTGGGTGCATGGCCTGTTTCGTTTTAAAGATATGAGGCTCAAGGATCTTGCCAAAAGAATGGAAAGGTGGTATGATGTTGAGATTGTTTTTGCTGATGACTCTGCCGGCGAGATGCGTCTCACCGGTGCCATGGAAAAGGAGAAGGCATTTGAATCGCTGGTCTGGCTAATAGAAAAATCGACAAATGTCACTTTCCAGGTATCTGAAGATAATCATGTGATTATCGCTCTAAACAAATGAAAATGAACAAAAAAGCCGGAAAACATGGCGGTGTTTTCCGGCAGGGAATAATCAAAAATGCCGGCAGCATGTTGAAACCAAGGTCCGGCAAATCCATTACAAACCCTTAAATACAAATGTATGAAAAAAAACTTACCGGAACCTCACGTTTTCCTGTTCGGGGATTACCGGACAAAGCTTAGAAGCATGAAAATCCTCATTATCATGATGCTTGCCGGAGTTATCCAGGCTTCAGCAGGCGCGTATTCCCAATCGGCACTGTTGAACCTGGATTTAAAACAGACCAGCCTGGGCGAAGCCCTTGACATGATCTCAGAGCAGGCTGATGTTGTATTCTTTTACAGCACTGACCTCATTGATGATCAGCAGATTGTTGATTTCAGGGCAGAAAACTTGCCTTTGGAGGAGGCACTTACTGCCTTATTCTCCGGTCTCAGCATCGATCATGTTTACTATGAGAATTACATTGCATTATTTGCTGCTCCTGCAGAACCAGAAGCTGATATTGAGAGCGCTGCTGTGCAGGATGACCGAAGGGTGATAACTGGCCAGGTAATGGATGGCGAAGACAATTTACCCATGCCCGGGGTAAGTGTTTATATCAAAGGCACAACCATCGGCACCATTACCGACCTCGAGGGTAATTATTCATTGCGTATCCCGTCAGACGCTCGCATCCTGGTTTTTTCGCTGATGGGGATGGATACCATTGAAGAAGAGATTGCTGGTCGCGACATCATCAATGCCTGGCTTTTTACTGCCCAGATCGGGTTGGATGAGGTTGTTGTTGTGGGTTATGGTACACAGCTGCGACGAGAAATGACGGGTGCCATCAGTTCCATACAATCTGAAGACCTTGCAATGATACCATCGCACACCTTTGAGTCGGCGCTGGCCGGACAAGCTGCCGGGGTATTTGTGGGACAGAACAGTGGCAGGCTTGGTGAAGCATTCACCATCCGGATTCGTGGTGCTTCTTCTGTATCAGCAAGCAACCAACCGCTTTACGTGATTGACGGCATGCCGGTCACATCGCAAACGCAGGGCAGTCCCGGCAACCACCCAACAAGCCCGCTTTCAGATATCAATCCAAATGATATCGAATCCGTTCAAATACTTAAAGACGCATCAGCAGCGGCCATTTATGGCTCCAGGGCATCAAACGGGGTGGTGCTGATCACCACCAAACGTGGGAAAACAGGAGAAACACAATTTAACCTCAATGTATCCACGGGAGTCAACCAGGCATCCAACCTGCGTGAGTGGCTCAATGCCAATGAATATCTTGAGCTGATTGACGAGGCCCTCGATTTTGCCACAGATGACAATGGCCTTATCTGGGGGTGGGAAACGCCCGATGGTATCAAGGATGTGTATATCCCGGGTTGGCGTGATGGACACGACACAGACTGGCAACAAGAAGCCTTGCAAACAGGCATGCAAAGCAAGGTCAACTTCTCTGCTACCGGAGGCACAGGAAACACACGGTTTTATGCTGGCATCACTTATGACGATCAGGATGGGATTATTATTGGCAACACGCTTCAACGGATCAGCGGACGCCTCAACCTCGATCAAAGCGTGGGTGACAAGTTCTTATTTGGCATGAGCACCAACTTTGTGCGCACGTTGATTGACAGGGTAGAAAATGACAATGCCTGGGCAAACCCCATGCAGCTGATGGCCATTCCGCCGGTACAACCGGTAGTAGATCCAGAAACCGGTGAGTACAACACCCGTACGGTGTATTATAACTCCCTGATAAACCACAGGGATGCATCCAACACGTCAAATGTGTATCGCACACTGCTTAATGCATACGGTGAATACAACATACTTGACAATCTTTCATTCAGGACGGAGGTCGGTACGGACATCCTCAACCAGAATGAAAAAATCTTTTATGGTCGGAAAACCAATTGGGGCAGCCCCAATGGCCTTGGGGAGGAGCGCAACGTGCATGTGTTGAATTACAATCTGAACAATTACTTTTCTTTCGAGACAGATATTGGAAAACACCACCATATGTCTGCAGTTTTAGGTATGGCCGCCCAGAAAAGCACTTCTGACGGCACGTTTATGCAGGGGCGCGGATTCCCTACCGACGATTTCAAAAACCTGCGCAGCGCCGCTGAAATCACTGGCTACGATGGATGGGGATTCGGCCACAGCTACCTGTCATACTTTTCGCGTGCAAACTACAAATACAGGGAGCGTTACCTCATAGGCCTGAGTGCCCGCGTCGATGGATCTTCCCGATTCGGTGCCGACAATCGTTACGGCTTCTTCCCTTCCCTGTCGGCAGGATGGGTCATGACAGATGAATCGTTTCTGAAAGAAAACAAATACTTGAGCTTCCTGAAACTAAGAGCCAGTTACGGGCTGACAGGAAACTCGGAAATAGGCAATTATGAAGCACTGGGTCTGTTCCGGGGAGTCAACTACCCCGGATATTCCGGGCTGCTCCCCTCGCAGCTGAGAAGTCCTGACCTCAGGTGGGAAACGACATCGCAAACAGATATCGGGATTGATTTCGCCTTTTTCAATGACCGCTTGTCAGGTCAGATTGACTATTACCATAAGGAGACCAAGGACCTGCTCCTCAGAAGGTCGCTGCCGGCCACCAGCGGTTACACTTCAGTGACAAGAAACGTTGGGTCGTTACGCAACCATGGCTGGGAGTTTTCAGTTCGCAGCCATAACATCAGGGGAAGGGCGATCACCTGGGTAACCGACTTCAACATCAGCTTTAACCGCAATGAAGTGTTAAACATTGATGGCCCGGAAATTGCCTATGGTGTCAATTATGTAATTGAAGGCGAAGAGATAGGTGTATTTAAAATGCCCGAATATGCAGGAGTGCACCCAATGACCGGAGATGCGCTGTTTTACAAAAATGACGGCAGTGGACAAACGACCACCAATTATAATGAAGCACAGCGCGTGATCGTAGGTTCACCAAGCCCCGACTTCCTGGGCGGCTTGTCCAACAGCATCACCTATCGTGCTTTTGATGCAAACATCCTGTTCAGTTTTGTGTATGGCAATGATGTTTACTTATCTGGAGGCAGGTACCAGAGTGCCAACGGAGAATGGTGGGACAACCAGACCCGTGACCAGCTCGACCGCTGGCAACAGCCGGGTGATATTACTGATGTGCCCCAGGCAAGGTTTGACCAACGAAATGGTTCGCAACATTCATCACGCTATTTGTACGATGGTTCTTATCTGCGCCTAAGAAACCTGAACATTGGCTACAGCCTTCCCCAGTCAATCATTGCACGAACTGGCTTCAGCCGTGTGAGGATATACGCTACAGGATATAATCTGTTCA
>SKOK01000309.1 GCA_007120085.1 Bacteroidales bacterium
ACCCATTTTTCGGCAGAGTATCCGCGGCGTTCAGACAATGGTACCAGCTGTACCACCATATCGATCATGCCACCACGAATTGACAGCTGGCCTCCCCTGAAGTAGCCCCCGGCGGTGCTGTAGTAGCTCTCAACGTATGGCATTTCACTGATTGCGTCTTCGATGAGCATCGTGGCCTGAAGCGTGGGCTCAGGAGCCGTGCCAAGCGGCAATACAAAGCGCATGGTGATGCGGCCGTCATCAACGGCAGGCAGAAACTCGCTTCCCATATTGCGCATGAGAAAAATGCTGCCGGCAAGCATGACTACTGCAACGACAATAACCACGTACCTTAGACGGATCAAACGTGGAATCAGCAGGCGGTAAAAATTTGTCAGCGCCCTTACAGGCTTGTCGAGCGGTGCTTTTGTTCGATGATTGTGAGATGATTTTTTGATGCCGGAGTGTGGTTTTTCGGAATTTACCGTTTCGGTTTTTAAGTCAGCACCTCGTTTCAGGGCTGAGCTGGTGAGTGCGTACAATGAAGGCACCAGGGTAAGTGCTGCCAGGAGTGATGCCAGCATTGCAAAAGCGATTGTGAGGATGAGTTCACGAAAGATGAGTGCTGCCAATCCTGTAAGCAGGAGAAATGGCAGAACGGCTGCCAGGTTGGTGGATGTGCCGGCGACGACGGCAGACACCACCTCCTGAGATCCTTCGATGGCTGCTTTTCTTGGGGATTTCTTCAGCTGGATCTGGTGCCGGAAGATATTTTCAAGCAATACAAGTCCGTTGTCGATCAGCAACCCCACGCCCAGTGCCATTCCGCCGAGGCTCATCACGTTGAGGCTTAGGCCTGCCATGTTCATCAGCAGAAAAGTGGCTATGATGGCTACAGGCAAGGTAATACCGATAATCAGCGACCTTTTTATGTTTCCAAGGAAAAGAAAGATCACCAGCATGGCCAGCAGGCCCCCGGCGATGGCGGCTGAGGTGACCGAGCGGATGGATGCACGGATAAAAAAAGATGCGTCGCGGATGGTGTCCCAGCTGAGATCTGGTGTGATGAAGCCGGATGCTTCGAGCCTTTCCAATGTTTGTTTCAGCCCGTCAATCACTTCTACCGTATTGGCATCGGGCTGTTTCATGATGGATATTTGCACGGCGTCCTGCTTGTTGTGGCGGGCAAACAGCCGTTGTTCGCGGTGGCTGTCGGTGACTTCTGCAACCTGGTTGAGTCTTACGTATTGATTGCCGGCAGGTAACCTAATCAGTGTATTGCCCACTTCAGCTGCATCGGCATAGCGGTTCTCAGTTCGTGCCAGCACATCATACTGATTGGAGGTGATGTTTCCCGAGGCAATATCTATATTTCTAAGCGCCAGTGCGTTGCTGATGTCTGTGAGGGTTAGTCCGTAGGATCGCATTTGTTCAGGGTCAACCACCACGTCGATTTCGCGTTCGCGGCCACCAGCCACTTCTATGGTGCCAGTTCCGCGCACTGTGAGTAGCTGGGGTACGAGGCGCTGGTCTATCCACTGTCTTAGTTCGATGGACGACATCAGTGGCGAGCTGAATGCCATTTCGAAGATGGGTTGCTGTGAAGGGTCCATTTTCATCAGCCTGGGCGGGTCAGTGCCCTGGGGCAGCTCGGCACGTGCCCGCTCCAGCTGCCTGGCAGCATCCTGGAGTGCCAGGTCAATGTTGGTCCCCACTTCAAAAAACATTTCAATGTAAGACCTGCCTTCAGAAGCCCTTCCGTGAAGCTCTGCCAGGTTTTCAGTAGCAGAGAGGTTGCGTTCCAATACCCTGGTGACCTGTTCTTCGATCACTTCAGGCGTTACGCCGGGATAATTTACGACAACCCGGATGTGTGGGTAATCAACTTCGGGCAAGAGGCTAAGAGGCAGACGTCCGGAGAACAAGATGCCCAATACGATGACCACGGCTGTCAGCGATAGGGTAGCGATGGGCCGCCTGACAGCCCAAACAGCAATGTTTGTCTTCTTTTCTTTATTCGGCAAATCCATATCTTCTAAAGTTTCCCCTGACGTCAACTTTGGCGCCATCAGTGAGTACATCAATATTTCCGGCGGCAATCTGTTGTCCGGCTTCGAGTCCTGAGCGTATTTCCATCCATCCGTCGCGCCGAATGCCTGTTTCAACTTCTTGTTGTCTGACCCTGCCATCTTCAATAATAAACACATACGCCTTGCTGTCGCGATAAACAAGGCTTTCCGGCATGACGGCAACCACATTGCTGCGATGATCCGTAGTAAAATGCATCCTGGCAAGGTAGCCTGGGCGGATTTTGTGAGGGGATTGAGTCTGGTCCACTTCTACTTCGACCGTAAAAAGGCGTGTTATCGCATCAGCTGCAGGGTAAATACGCCGTATTTTTCCCTGGAAATCCTGATCCGGAAACACATCAAACGAGAGATTCAGCTGCTGTCCTTTTTCAAGGTTTACAATGTCCATCTCTGAGAGTGCCGGGCGCGTGACCAGCAATGAATGATCTTCGATGGTGAACAATCGCTGGTTTGGTGAGATGGTGTTCCCGGATTCAACAAGCTTGGCAGCAACTACAGCGTCGATGGGTGCCCGAATTTCTCCAAATTCAACCTCGACACGCCATATTCTTACAGATGCTTCAGCCTCTGCAAGTTGTCGCTCAGCTATTTCATAATCGGTTTTAGGGATAACTTGTTCTTCATAAAGCTTCTTTGTTCGCTCATAATGGTGTTGGACTTCCAGAAGTGTTGCTTCGGCCATTCTGAGCTGTGCCTCCTGCCGCCTGGTATCGATCCTGGCCAGCAAATCACCTTCTTTAACGAAATCTCCTTCTTCAAAGAGCACGTCCAGCAATTGTCCCTCAGTCATTGCATTGACATACACACGCAGGTATGCAACGACCGGTGCAGTTACTGTCCGGTGTACTGAAAGGTCACGCAATTCAGCTTCGGCCATGGCCACCGGAATAATGCGCTCGCCCGATTGTTGCGGCTGGTCGTTGCTGCAGGATGACAGCAGAGCCATCGCAAACAGCGGATAGAGTTTGATTAGTTTCATTTGTTTATAATTTCGTAGGTGTTTGAATTCCTGTGGATTGTAATATTCCTAAGATACCGATCCCAACCTCTATCTTCCAACCTCTAACCTCTAACTTCCACCATCCAGCTTGCTTCTTTAACGCCCAGAACCCTTCGAGCCTCTATTCAATCGTCAATCGACAATCGATAATCGTCAATCGACAATCAGCAATCAGCCTCAGTCTGGTTTCGTCAGTTTCAGCGATTGTAGCTTATCAGGGATATTCTCAGCTGCATCAACGAAGGGCAACAGCACGAGGTCTGCCCCGGCTTTTTCCAGTTCCTTGGCTGTCCGGCCGGTGTAAGATGTTACGGCGATATGGCCTTTGTAGTCAGCAAGCTTCAGATATTTGATCAGCGCCAGGTTGATCTGTTTGTCTTCAAGGCTTGATACCACACATTGTGCGTCCATTGGCAGTATCTCGGGCAGCTCTGGGTCATCGGCATCGCCATATTGCGCTGCACGTTTTTTCCTTTTCCAACGATCAACGGCACGTGGGTCAAAGTCAACACCAAACACTCTATAGCCTTTCTCTTCGAGGCTGCGTGCGATGTTATTGCCGTACATGCCCAGGCCAAAGATGATTACGTCAAAGCCACTTTTCTTTATTGTATCTTCATCCACTTCTTTGAAAGGATTTTTTCTTTCAAAAACAGATAATGCTGGTGCTATTTTTTCATAGATTTGATGTGAGTACATGATCAGATAGGTGGAAATACCGATGGTAAACAGGCCTACCAGCGTGATGAGGCCGAGGGTTTCTTCGTTGATCTGACCAAGGCTGAGCCCAAGTGCAGCCAGGATGAGGCTGAACTCTGATATCTGTGCCACATTGAGCCCTGCCAGGAAGCCGGTTCTTTTGCGGTAGCCCATCAAACCCAGAATGATCATCACAATGATGGGGTTTCCTATAAGAACAAAAAGTGACAGGATGATGCCAGGAATTAATTGTTCACCAAGCAGGGGAACATTGACCTGGCTTCCAAGATGAATGAAGAAAAACAGCAGCAGGAAGTCGCGCAGGGAGTTGAGGCGTCCGGAGATAACCTCGCGGTAAGGGGTTGCCGAGAGGGAAATGCCACCCAGGAAGGCGCCCACCTCTTTGCTGAAGTCGAGGAAGTCGCTTAGTGCCGCCAGGCCGATCGCCCATGCCACGGCAAACAGGATCAACAGCTCGGGAGTGCGGGCCATCAGCGAAGTAACACGCGGTAGCACGTAGCGCATCAGTAAAAGAATAAATACGATGAGGCCGAAGCCTTTGAGAACAACAACAATAATTTCCTCCCAGACAGTATATTCAGTGGGTGTGCCCATGGCTGTCAGCACGATCATTGCCAGCACCACCACGATGTCCTGTACGATCAGGAAGCCGATGGATATCTGGCCGTGCAGCGACTGTATCTCTTTTTTGTCGGACAGCAGCTTTACAATGATGATGGTGGAGGAAAAAGTAAGGGCTACCGCTACATAGAGGCTTACAACGGGTTCAAAGCCCAGGGCAATCCCAATGAAATAACCAAAAACGGAAGTAAAAAGCACCTGCCCGAGACCGGAAAAAAGTGCCACACGGCCTGTTGATCTTATCAGTGTAACATCCAGTTTGAGACCAACCACAAAAAGGAGTACGGTGATGCCCATCTCTGAAAAGAGTTCAATTTTTTCAATTGACTCAAGTAAATCAATGCCATACGGACCAACAATCAGTCCTACGGCGATGAAGGAGACGATCAGCGGTTGTTTCAGGAACCTGCCGACCAATGCGACAAGGGCTGCTATGCCCAGGATTGCAGCAAACTCATAGAATGAATTGGCGAAAGCATCCATGGTTTTATGACGGCTAATTTACAATGTCTGTTTTGGCTACCAGGTTAAGCTGTAGTGAAATGGTTCAGGTCTGGTCATCATAGAAATGTTGATAGACAGTGTTTGAAAGCTCACTATAAATGCTTGCATTGGTTGCCAGGATTTCCTTTCCAAAGATAAAATTATTTTTTCCTGAGAAGTCAGTTACTTTTCCACCGGCCTCTTGCACTATGAAGCTGCCGGCGGCTACGTCCCA
>SKOK01000323.1 GCA_007120085.1 Bacteroidales bacterium
ATTGATGCTTTCGGGTTCAGCAGCTTTGTGCATATCTGTGACGGCTTCAAGAATCTCGTAGTCAACCTGTATCAGTTCAGCTGCTTCCCTGGCGATTGCTTCTGTTTCGGCGACCACGCCGGCGATCACGTCGCCGATGTAGTTTGTATGCTGTGCTTCGGCGATCATTAAAGGCCAGTCTTTGAAAATCAAACCGGTCACAGGGTCGCCCGGGATGTCGGCTGCCGTGAAAACACGAATGACACCGGGCAGCTTTTCTGCCTTAGCTGTATGTATCTTGTACACCAAAGCCCTTGGATGTTCACTGAACTTCAGCGCTCCGTAGAGCATCCCATCAAGATGCAGGTCGTCAACAAAGGGGCGTTTACCAATGGCCGTTTCATAGGCCTGGTATTTTGGATAAGCCTTGCCAATGGCAGCCCCGGTGTTCGATAGTTTGTCATTATTTTCATTTCCCGAAGCGGTACAAACTGACAGTGGGATATTTTTCTTTTGATGATGTTGTTCGAGAGCTGAAGCTATGGCGTTTACGATTTTCACATAGCCTGTGCAGCGACAGATGTTTGGATTAACGGCTTGAACAATTTCTGTCCGGCGGGGCATTTCTTCTCTTTCAAAAAGCTGTTTGGCGCGCATAATGAAGCCAGGACTGCAGAAACCGCATTGTACGGCACCTTTTTCGGCAAACATCTGGCCGATCATCTGTCGGATGTCGCCGGGCAGACCTTCTGTGGTAATAATACGCGCACCATCAAGAGTCTCCATTTTTGTCCGGCAGGCAAGTCTTGGCTTCCCATTGATCTCAACGGTGCAGGCGCCGCAGCTGCCTTCACCTGAGCAGCCATCCTTGGGTGAAATAATTCTTTTTTGCAGTCGTAAATAGTTGAGCAAGGATTGATCTCCCTGGCCTGCATAAGTATGTATTGAACCGTTCAGATTAAGGGTAATCATATCTTTCTGTTTATTTGCTTATTTGATAGGTGTAAAGGTCATTAAGATGATCAATGTCAGGTTCTATGGCGTCCGGAATCTGGATTACTCCTCTGATTGCCTGGAGGTCTTTCAGACCGCTGCCGGTTAGCATGACCACATTGCTGCTGCCGGGTTCTATCATTTCCTGTTTGCGATATTTGAGCATGCCGGCATAGGCTGCGGCAGCAGCTGGCTCAGAAAATATGCCGTGACTTCTGGCAAGCAGTGCTGAGGCTTCCAGTATTGCATCATCACTAACAGTTGTGCCTTCACCTTCAAATTGGTGAATGAATTGCCTGGCCATATAAAAATTCCTCGGAACATCAACCGAGATGGAGTCAGCCAGGGTTGTTGAGGGCAGTGCCAAGAAAACAGCCTGATCAAGGTTCCTGACCAGGTTGTCGCTTTTTTCTGACTGGACTGCTACGATGGTGGGCATTTCATCAATGAAGCCGAGTTTTAAAAGGTCTTCAAATCCTTTATAAATGCCGGAGATGATCACCCCATCCCCAACTGAAACGAAAATCCTGTCAATCTTTTGGCTACCCATCTGTTCCAGAAGTTCAAATGCAGCAGTTTTTTTGCCTTCAATGGTGAGTGGATTGTAACCGGTGTTGCGGTTATACCATCCGAACACCTTTGTGGCAGCCAGGCTTAGCTCAAAAGCGTCGTCATAGGTACCTTTCACAGGCACAAGCGTTGCGCCATACATCAGCACCTGGCTGATCTTTGCGATGGGCGCTGACTCGGGAACCATGATCACTGCTTTTTGCCGTTGGGCGGCGCATATGCCGGCCAGGGAGGATCCCGCATTGCCCGTTGATGCCGCAACGATGGTATCCAGTCCATTTTCCAAAGCAAAGGCAGAAACGAGGGCTGAAGCCCGGTCTTTGTATGAGAAAGTGGGATTCTGGCTGTCATCCTTCAGGAAAAGATGAAAAGGCAGCGGGTCACTTTCCAGATGGTCATATTTGTAAAGCGGGGTGTTGCCTACCTTCAGTTTTGGCAGACTGCTTATATCTTGAACAGGCAACAGATCAATAAAACCCGTTTCTTTTAATTTTCTGAATGCTCGAAATTTGTGCCGGAGCGAGTGATAATCGTACTCAATTTTGAGTGCCCCCGCGGGTGGTGCATCACCTGTATTGCTTTTGCTGCAAGCAGGACAAAGGTAATGCACACCATCTGCACTGTCGATCTCCATGCCGCAGCTTGTGCATTTGTATAGAAATTTGCGATGACGGGATTTTGTTTTCATCAAAAACGGAATAAATGACCAAATTACGCATTTTTTGGGAATGTGATAAAAATATGTATATATCATTGACAGATTTTGTGGCCGTTTTGTGGAATTTTGATAAAAATGTTATTTTTGATTAAATGTTCGATGTAATCTATAAAGTATGGCGAGAAATGTTTGGTTTGGTTTTTTGAAGCAAGGCATGATTCTTTTTTTGCTGATCAGTGTTACGGTGCTGTTTGCACAGGAGCCTTTTGACAATAGTTATATTATTGATGTTAAGGGGGTTGACATTCATTATCGTTTTTGGGAGGTTGCTGATGGACAAGTTGAAGGCAGCATTTTACTAATTCACGGTTTTGCAGGGTCCACCTTTTCATGGCAGGCAGTTGCTAATCGTTTGCAGGAGAAGGGTTATGAGGTGGTTGCGGTTGATTTACCTCCTTATGGCTATAGTGACAAGTCGCACCGGACAAACCAGTCGGTTACGGCCCAGGCTGAGAGGCTGCATGACTTGGTACAGCTTCAATTTCCCGGCAGGGAATGGCATCTTGCAGGGCATTCACTGGGTGGAGCTGTGGTGCAGGCCTTTGCCTTGTTATATCCTGAAAAGGTTCAGGGGGTTGTTTTTGTTGCACCTGCACTGTTTTCACGTGTCCAGGTGGTTGATCATCAGTCATCAAGAAACGCTTTATGGAACTCTCCAGCTGGTTTTGTTGTTGGTGCATTGGCTGAGCGTTGGTTTATAAGCGGTTCGCGCGTGGCAGACCTGCTTGAGTCGGCTTATGGCATCAAACCCACTAAATACCAGGTGCGGGGATATCTTGAACCATTGCAGGTTCCAGGCACCGCCCGTGCAATATTATCATCTGCGAGTTATTCTGCAGAGTTGCATAACCTTGATGCGGCTTTGTTTGATGTCCCTGCCATTGCCGTATGGGGTGATACCGACAGCTGGGTGCCATATACTACCCGAAAAAATGCACTCGAACGAATGCCAGGTGTTCAAATTGTAATGATGGAGGGTGTCGGACATAATCCGATGGAGACCCATACGGATGAATTCATTGAAATTATGTTACAGTTTCTGTAAGGAATTTGAAAACAGTGTAATGAAACCATTATTGAGCATAATCAAAAAAGTCTTTATCCACAAATTTAGGTCATTGTTCTTTCCCCTGAAGGATCACTTTGATCAATGTGCCTTCACCGACCTTGCTCTCGATTGACATTTTCCCATCATAGCGTTCTTTTTCTTTGTAGATGCTTTCCTGCAGCTGTAGTTCAAGATCAAGGATGGTTTGATCTTTTTCAGCCAGCATCTTTTTGTAATCTTCAAGTTCTTGTTTCAGATAATGACTTTCATCTTCGCTGGAAGTGTCTTTTTGTTTTCTCATGTTCCGTTTGGCTTATTTGGGTGCTGCTTTTGGGCTTGGAATCGCAAAATGTCATACAAAGTCTATGATCGAATTAAACCTTGCAAAGTCACTCAAGTTTAGCGTATAGAGCTTCTTGATCCCGTGCATAATCATGAATGCAACAATCCTTGCATCATGGGCATTCTTACCTGAGACGTTGTAATCAGCGATTATCTTTCTCCACATATAAAACAATCGATTGTCTTCAGGAGGCATGTAATATGTCTCAAGAATGTTATCAATTTCATTTTTTGCATTGATCGTAGATAAACCAAGACCATTTTTATTCGGCGGCCTGGTTGCAACCACATAAAATTCATAAATAACCTGTGGACATACTACTAACTCTTCCTCTTCATCTGCCAGTTCAAGCAATCTACTGACAACACCATGGAAATGAGTGGAATGCTTTTGTTTGGACCTGAGAATTATATTTGTGTCAAGTAGTATCATCGCCCGTCAGAACCATAAATGCCGTCCCTGGATAAATCCTGATCAGTTATGATGGCTTTGGATGAAATTGTACCAATGGATCTTTTAATGCGGTCTTTCAATTTAAATGAAAACTTGTTGTTGTTGTTATTGTCTTCAAGCAGAATGATAATTTCAACCGATTCCTTGTCCTTAAAAGGCAAATTGCGCAATAGCACATTGCCGTTTTTATCAATACTGCTTTTTATTTTATAAGCCAACATTTTTTTCTGATTTTAATGCTGTCACAAATATAGTAAATTCTTTCATCAGTACCGTTATACGCTGAAACATTTACGAATTTTCTTAATGATATTTTTGGAACAGGACTGAAAAAAAACTGAACAACCTTTTAAATGTGTATCAAATTAGATACCTTTGCAAAAAAGATAATTTATGCCTACTGTTGCAAATCTTGATGGAGTCAAAATTGTAATTCACAACGGGGATCACCGGCCACCTCACATCCATGCAATATATTCAGAATATGAAACATTAATTGAAGTTGAAACAATGAAAGCGCAAGCCGGATATTTGCCGGCAAAACAATTAAAAAAAGCCATTGATTGGTTAACAGGAAATCAAGAACTGGCATTATCAGTTTTTTATGAACTAAATCCGCAACTGAAATGAAAAAGCACATTAAAATGCCCCGGATTTTGAAAATCAATTGGATTAAAGGACTTACCATATCCGTTGTGTACAATAACGGAGAGTCCAGAATCATTGATTTCAAGAAAGTTTTATTAAACATTGGTGTTGATGAAAAATCACCGGCTTCAATTTTATATAATGAAAAGGAATTAAAAAAAGCTCAGATTGAAAACAATACCCTTTCCTGGGATAATGTGGAACAGTACATTACTTTAAACAATGAAAGGGTGAAAGTTCCTTTTGAAATTGGTGCCGACATTTTATTGCAATACAGTTGGCCTGAAAAAAGTGACAATGCCAAACGAATTGGAGGTCTGATCAGGGCATCAAGGGTTAAATCGGG
>SKOK01000207.1 GCA_007120085.1 Bacteroidales bacterium
TCAACGTCCAGCAGCTTCACACCATCAACAGCCTCAATCTCACTGGTGATGCTCTCGATGATGCCCATGTCTTTACCTTCACTAAAATTTGGAACACATTCAATTAGTTTCTTCATATCTGCAATATTTTTGGTTTATGGTTACGTGTTTGGAGTTTGGAGTTTGGAGTTACGGGTTACTAATTACTGATTACTAATTTCAAATTACAGCTTCCAGCTTATATGCTGCGAATCCTTCCAGCTTCCAGCTTCGAGCTTAAATGAACTTTCATTGTGCGAAAATAAAAAAAAAGCCCTTACAAAAGGGCTTTTAAAATATGCTTTCCGAAAAGTATTATTTCATCCTGCGTTCCTTGATACGTGCTTTCTTACCACGGAGTTTGCGCAGGTAAAATATGCGTGCACGCCTTACAAGGCCGCGGCGATTCAATACGATTTTATCAATAAATGGCGAGTTCACGGGAAAAACCCTCTCAACTCCAATGTTGCCGCTGATCTTGCGAACGGTAAAAGTCTCAGTTGAACCACTTCCCCTGCGCTGTATCACCACGCCCTGGAAAGGCTGGATACGCTCTTTGTTTCCCTCTTTGATCTTGTAATGTACAGTGACGTTATCACCGGCCTGAAATGCGGGCCATTCCTTCTTTTCGGTTAATGTATCATGAACAAAGTTCATTATTTCTTGCTGGTTCATCGGTATCTGTTTTTGTAATGTTTTGTATATTCGCTAAAACGGAGTGCAAATTTAGACAATTATTTCTAACTACGAACTAAAATCTCCAATAATATTTATTCTTATTCAAAAAATCATTAATATTGCATGCTTTTTTGAACATGCCTAAAAAGAATATATGATATAAACACGACAATTTAATCCTAATTATTAATCTATCTTTAAATGTATTTTTATGAAGAATAAATTGCTTTCAGCTATGATGATGCCCGTTCTGGTTATGGGTATTCTTTTCAGTGGAACACTTTACGCCGAAAATTCATCCGCAGAGGTGCCCCCTATTTTCAAGGAAGGCGATAAGGTAATTAACCTTGGTCTTGGAATCGGAACAACTTTATACACAGGCAGATATTACACTTCAAGAGTACCCCCCGTATCCGTTTCCTTTGAGATGGGCTTTATGGATGATTTCCTGATTGAAGACCTTACGCTCGGACTGGGTGGTTACCTGGGCTATGCATCATCAAAATATGAATTTGGACAAGGACTTTGGGGATGGGATTATACATACATTATAATAGGTGGCCGAGGTGCCGCACACTACCCCATCATTGAAAACCTTGACACCTACGTTGGCCTGATGATGGGTGTCAACATCACTACTTCAAGGGCATTTGGAGATGGTTCCTCAAGTTTTTCAGCTGATGGCAGCGGGATCGCTTATTCGCTTTATGGTGGTGCACGTTATTATTTCTCTGAAAACCTGGCCGTATTTGGAGAACTTGGTTACGGTATATCCTACCTTACCGTTGGACTGGCATTGCGGTTTTAATGCACAGATTTATATTGCATAAACGAACATAAAATGGATGCCCGGCCGGTATTGCTCAAAGCAACTCCGGCCGGCGTTTTTTTGTTCGCTCCACCGCCTGCTCGTGCCGCCACTCGGCAATCTTGCGATCGTGCCCGGAAAGCAATATGTCAGGCACCTTCCATCCCTTGTAGTCGGCCGGGCGGGTGTAAACCGGTGGCGACAAAAGATTGTCCTGGAATGAATCAGACAAAGCAGAGGTCTCATCTCCCAGCACCCCGGGAATCAATCGGATCACTGCATCACAAAGCATGGCCGCGGGCAGCTCTCCTCCCGACAATACATAATTGCCTACGGATATCTCCATGGTGATCAGATGCTCGCGGATGCGCTCATCCACTCCCTTGTAATGCCCGCAAAGAATGATCAGGTTTTTCTTTGTTGAAATGGTGTTGGCAAAAGGTTGATCCAGCAATAGACCATCAGGACTCATATAAATCACTTCATCATACTGACGCTCTGCCCTTAAAGCATCAATGCATCGTTCGATGGGTTCAATAAGCATCACCATCCCGGCTCCCCCGCCAAAAGGATAATCATCCACACGGCGATGCTTGTCAGTAGCATAATCCCTGATATCGTGCAGGTGTATCTCAGCCAGGCCTTTATCCATAGCCCTTTTCACAATAGAATGCGAAAATGGCCCCGAAAACATCTGTGGAAAAATAGTGAGAATGTCAATACGCATCGTATCTTTTCTTACAAAAGTACATATTCCAACCTGATACATACAACCTCATCAAAAAAAATATTTTGCTTTTTGTTGTTTGAACCGGATTTTTTATAATTTTGTACCCGCGTTTAATTTTAACAATTATTGTGCAGCAATAAAAAACTTTTGAAACACTGGATTGTTACCTATTACAAGGCAGAGATGAGAGCTGAGGGCTGAGGGCTGAGAACTGAGAAACACTGAACCCTTAACAATCAACCAGAAATTAGAAATTAATAACCAGTAACCAATGAATTTATCAGCATTATATCATCATCATCATACTTGCGCTCAGGCGAGTTGGTAATGGTATGATATTATTTGACAATATTTCCAAACCCGTCTGAGTAGATCAGGCGGGTTTTTTCTTTCCCCATAATGGTTTACTCAGACATAAATTTTTAATAATGAGTAAACTAAAAATCGCAATTCAAAAAAGTGGCCGTTTGAGCGAAAAATCGCTCGACTTATTAAAAGAGTGCGGCATTAAGCTGTGGAATGGTGACCTGCAGCTCAAGGCTGAAGCACGTAACTTCCCTGTAGAGATGCTATTTCTGCGCGATGATGACATTCCGCAATATGTTGAACAAGGGGTGGCAGATGTTGGCATTCTTGGCGAAAACGAAGTGTGGGAAAAAGACAAGAATGTGTTCACAGTAAAGAAACTTGGTTTCGCCAACTGTAAGATGTCACTGGCCATTCCTAAAGATGAGCAGTACACGGACTTGTCATACTTCAGCAACAAACGGATCGCCACAAGCTATCCCGGCATTCTTAAAAAATTCTTCGATGAAAATGGGATCAGTGTTTCAATTGAGGAGATTGGCGGAAGCGTGGAGATAGCAACAGGCATTGGTCTTGCTGACGCGATCTTTGACATTGTCAGCACCGGCAACACATTGATAATGAATGGCCTCAAAGAAGTTAAAGTGGTGGCAAAAAGTGAAGCAGTGCTTATTGCCAATAAATCGCTGGGTGAAGACAAACAATCCATACTGGATAAACTGCTCTTTAGACTCAAGGCGGTCTTAAGCGCATCCCAGAACAAATACATACTGCTGAATGCACCCAATGCTTCCATCCAAAAAATAAGCGATCTACTGCCCGGAATGAAAGCGCCAACCATTCTGCCACTGGCACAAGAAGACTGGAGCAGCCTCCATTCAGTTGTAAAGGAGGATGAATTCTGGGATGTGATCGATCAGCTGAAAGATCTTGGCGCCCAGGGCATCCTCATTGTACCAATAGAAAAAATGGTCGTATGAAAAATGTGCAGATGTGCAAATGTGTAAATGTGCAAATAATTGGCGATTGGCGATTGGCGATGATCGATTGAGAGATAGAAGCTCGAAGCTGGGAAAAGCTCGAAGCTGGAAGCTGGAATTAGAAATTAGTAACTAATAACTCCAAACTCTAAACTCTAAACTCTAAACTCCAAACTCCAAACTCCAAACTCCAAACTCCAAACTCCAAACTCCAAACTCCGAACCCGTAACCCGTAACCATGAACCCATAATCCACAAACCAATGAAAATAATTCAATTCCCAAAAAAACAAGATTGGGCTGGCTACATGCAGCGGCCCAAGGTTGACCAGGAGGAACTGTTTAAACAGGTAAACATGATCTTTGATGAGATTCAACAAAACGGTGACCTGGCCGTAAAAAAATACAGCCATTTCTTCGACAGGGTTGACCTGGAAACCTTATTGGTTGATGAACAAGCCATTCAGGATGCTGCCGATAAAGTGGGCAAAGCACTGCAAGAGGCCATAAAACTGGCAAAAAGAAATATTGAGGCATTCCACACTGAACAGCTGGAAATAAAAAAAATGGTAGAAACCACCCCCGGCATCCATTGCTGGCGCGAAAGCAGGGCGATCGAGCGGGTCGGGATATATGTGCCCGGGGGAACAGCACCATTGTTTTCCACGGTATTGATGCTTGGTGTGCCAGCTGCAATTGCCGGCTGCAGGGAGATCGTCCTGTGCACACCTCCCAACCCCGAAGGCAAGGTTCATCCTGCCATTTTGTTTGCGGCAGAACTGGCCGGCATTAGCCGGATCTATGCCGTGGGAGGCATCCAGGCCATCGGTGCCATGACATTCGGCACCGAATCCATCCCAAAAGTGGATAAGATATTCGGACCGGGCAACCAATATGTCACTGCTGCCAAGCAAGTTGCGCAGAACTTCGACGTGGCCATCGACATGCCGGCCGGTCCAAGTGAACTCCTGGTGATCGCTGACCAAACAAGCAATGCTGCCTATGTGGCCGCCGACCTCCTCTCACAGGCTGAACACGGCCCTGACAGCCAGGTGATCTTACTCTCAGATAATAACGACATCATAAATGCCATCAATCAAGAGATTCAACAGCAAATCAAAACGCTTCCACGGAAAGAAGTAGCTGCTCAATCATTGGAAAACAGTAGTGCCATCCTGCTGAACAGCATCGAAGAATGCGTTTCATTCAGCAACCAGTATGCACCCGAACATTTAATACTGGCTGTGCAGGACTATGAACACTTCATTCCAGGCATCAGCAGCGCCGGTTCGGTGTTCCTGGGAAACTACAGTTGTGAAAGTGCAGGCGATTACGCCACCGGTACCAACCATACCTTGCCCACCAATGGGTTTGCAAGGAATTACAGCGGTGTGTCACTCGACAGCTTTGTCAAAAAGATCACCTTCCAGCATGTGAGCAGCGAAGGCCTGAAACGCATCGGCCCCGCAGTGGAGATCATGGCAGAAGCAGAACAACTGATGGCACATAAGAATGCCGTCAGCCTCCGCCTCAGGGATGTCAATGATGGATGATAGAAAAAGCTGGAA
>SKOK01000108.1 GCA_007120085.1 Bacteroidales bacterium
ATTATTGGGTAATAAGAAACATGTTGTGGCAGTCGACGCCCGCATCAATATCATCCGATAACCGATAACCGATTATCAATTATCGATTATCAATTATCGATTATCAATTATCAGTTATCAATTATCAGTTATCAGTTATCAGTTATCAATTATCAATTATCAGTTATCAATTATCAATTATCAATCATAAATACTCTATCTTCTTACACCTATGACAGCACGAATCATCATATTAATTCTATATGCCCTGATGATCATCGTCGTGGGCATTCGCGGGTTGCGTGGCACTAAAACCTTCAATGACTTTTACCTTGGCGGTGGCAATGTGGGTCCCTGGATGACGGCTTTTTCCTATGGCACTGCTTATTTCAGTGCTGTGTTGTTTATTGGCTTTGCCGGAAACATTGGCTGGAACTTCGGTTATTCAGGTTTGTGGGTTGCCCTGGTGAACTCCCTTGTCGGGGTTGCTTTGGCCTGGCGGCTGGTAGGTATGAAGCTGAAGGAGCCGGGTGCTACCTTTGGTGCTACGACCTTGCCCGAATATCTGAGCAGGCGATATGGCAGTCCGGAGCTCAAGCTGTTGTCGAGCCTGGTGATTTTCGTGTTTATGATTCCATACACAGCAGCGGTGTTTATGGGACTGTCCTATCTTTTTACATCCAATTTCAATATTGAATACTGGCACGCATTGGCTTTTATGGGATTCTTTACTGCCCTTTACATGGTTCTGGGGGGCTATAAATCGATGGCACTGATTGATATGATCTTTGGCGGAATTATGGCAGTGAGTGTGATCATCTTGTTTTTCAGCACGGTGCATCAGGGCGGAGGCATTTCGGCCATCACTTTTGACTTGCGCGCCATTGATCCGCGACTGACACAGGCAGTTGGCCCGCCCGGATGGTGGCCGCTACTGTCTTTGGTGCTGCTCACCAGCATGGCACCCTTTGCCATGCCCCAGCTGATTCAAAAATTTTATGCCATCAAAGACAGAGACACCGTTAAACGCGGGATGCTCGCCTCAACACTTTTTGCCATACTGATTGGTGGCGTCGCTTACTTTATCGGTTCAACATCACGCGTATTTCTGAATCCCGGTAATGCTCCTGCAGCATTTAATGAAGCCGGACAGCCATTATTTGACATCATTATGCCGGAGCTGCTGACCAATGTGGTGCCGGTATCATTGAGCGTAATTATCTTATTGCTCATATTGTCAGCCTCAATGTCAACGTTGGCAGCCCTCGTGCTGGTGTCAAGTTCCACATTTGTGAAGGATTTTTACCAGGGTTTTATCAATGAGGGCGCCGATGACAAGCGAATGACCTTGCTGATGCGCCTGATGAGCGCATTGTTCATCCTGCTTGCCGTGGTGCTTGCATATATGAATATTGACAGCATTGTGGCCATTCTTGGTATTTCCTGGGGTGCGTTGGGCTCGTTTTTCCTTGGACCGTTTATCTGGGGTCTGTATAATAAAAAAGTACGACGGAGTGGTGCCATCGCGTCAGGCGTTGGCGGCCTGATGGTTTGCATCCTGCTTTACGCCGGCGGCATGCCATCCCCACAGGCCGGAACCATCGGGATGTTTGCTTCACTGGCGCTCAACCCTATTGTGAGCTACATCAGGAACAAAAGCCAGGGCAAATGAGTAAATGAGTAAATGTGCACCTGTTCCCTTTGGGGGAGGGATCGGGGGTGCGGGCATTTCAGGCACAATCTTAAAATTCAGATCATCAAACAAATTCGTATGTATTTATAAATCAACAGAATAAAGATGAAGCACTGCTTATTGATCTTTCTTCTTCTAACAAGCTTTACTTTATTTTCTTCTGAAACTGATAATAAGGCTGTTGAAGAAGAAAAAGCGTTTTCTGTCAGGTTAACTGGTTTTGTGAAGTCTGACTACTGGCTGGACAGCCGGACAGTTGTTGCAGCGCGTGAAGATTTGTTTTTGCTGTATCCTGCGAATGTAATGCCTGACTCGGAGGGCATAGACATCAATGGCGACCCGGTGTTTAACTTTTCGGCGATCACTTCAAGGATCGCTACGGTTTTGCGAGGGCCGGATGCATTTGGCGCGAAGGTCAGCGGTCTTATAGAGGCTGATTTTTCCGGTGTTACCAATACCGACATTAACGGTTTTCGTTTGAGGCATGCATACCTGAAGCTTGATTGGGAGCATTGGGGTTTGCTTTTAGGCCAATGGTGGCATCCATTGTTTGGTGCAGAGGTGATTCCCACTGTGGTGTCACTGAATACCGGCGCCCCGTTTCAGCCATTTATCCGTAACCCGCAGGCTACGCTGACCTATCAGACAGAAAGCTCCCGATGGCTTTTTTCGATGATTGCGCAACGCGACAATGCCAGCGACGGGCCTAAAGGGGCATCTCCGGATTATATCAGGGATGCGACGCTCCCCAATTTACATTTGCAGTACACAAGAACCAATGGCAACATAACTACAGGTTTGGCTTCTGATTATAAAGTGATTAGGCCCCGTCGATTTGTTGTCGATGATGATTTTCAAATTCGTTATTCATCAGAAACCCTCAACACCTTTGCCTTTATGGCTTATGGAAGATACAGGTATCAAAATCTCGACATCAAAGGGAAAGCCATTTATGGTCAAAACCTGAGCGAGCACCTGCTGATGGGGGGTTATGCTGAAAGCCACGTTGATCCGGGCAGTGGAACGATCAAATATACACCGATGAATAACCTCAGTTTATGGGGCAACATCCTGTATGGCGACAGGGTAGTAGCAGGCTTTTTTGCGGGATATGCAAGGAATCTGGGTGCTTCAGATGAGATTGTCGGGGATTATTTTGGCAGAGGCAAAGACATCGCTTATGTTTACCGGTTTGCGCCCTCTGTGACTTTCAACTCCGGAAGTGTTGCTTTATGCACTGAGCTTGAATATACTGCTGCCGCTTATGGCAATCCCGACGCCATGGGCCGGGTAAAAGACCATGGCGAAGTGAGTAACCTGCGTCTGCTTTTTACGGCTTTGTACTTTTTTTGATCAAAATTTGCTTAATATATTTGGATGATGCTTTCAAATATTGTATATTTATGCAAGATTATATAATGAATTACTCATTAAACGCAATCAACCATGGAAAAATCTTTGGTAACCCTGGCAACGGATCATTACACAGCGGCGGAAGTGTTGAGGGCACGCCTTGAGGCTGCTGGCATCGAATGCTTTTTGAGCAATGTGCATCTCATTCAGGGTGCTGCTCCCGAAGGTGTAAAGATCAAGATCAAATCAAGTGACGTTGAAAAGGCTTTGCGCCTTATGCAAGAGTGGAAGGCAGAGCAGGAGTACGCCGACAGGAAAAACCCAAAAACCGTCAGGCGTGTGCTGGTTCCTGTTGATTTTTCTGATTATTCGCGAAACGCCTGTATGTATGCCTTGAACCTGGCGCACAAGATCAAGGCTGAATTGAAAATCCTGCACGTTTATTATGCCCCGATTGTTGACCTGGTTCCAATTACGGATGCTTACAGCATTCAGGTTGATATGGACATCAACCTTCGCGAAATGGAAGCAAATGCCAAAAAAAGCCTTATGGCTTTTGTGGACGACATCAGGAAGATGGCCACGGACAGAAAAATGGATGATGTCAAGATCGGTTACGCTTTACGCGAAGGCGTTACAGAGGATGAGATTGCCCGTGTGGCAAAGGATTACAACCCTGGCATCATTGTTTTGGGAACCAAGGGCAAAGGCGAAAAACAAAGCGACATCATTGGCAGCGTGGTGTACCGGGTGCTCGACCGTACGAAAGTACCCGTTCTTGCCATTCCTGAACATTCGACATACAATATCAACCGTGAAGTGAAGAACATCGCCTATGCCACGGAGTTCGACGATTCTGACTTTGTGGCAATACGCCGTTTGCTGACCATCCTTTCGGAGTTTAAGGTCAAAGTACACTGCATTCATTTCTCCAAAGAGTCAAGGAAGTCAATTGATAATGTCAGGATGGAAAAAATGAAAGAATATTTCCGAAAGGTACATAAAAGCATTGAGGTTAATTGTCACTTGCTTGAGGGTGAGGATGATCTCAAAGAGGTTGAGTCCTTTGTTGAGCAAAACCAAATCGACTTGTTCTCGATGGTAAACCGCAAGCGCGGCCTTTTAGCCCGGCTGTTCAATCCCGGCCTGACCCGGAAGTTGATTTATCAAAGTACAATTCCCTTGTTGATTTTCAGGGCCTGACAGCGATTAAGCCAGTCCAGTAAATACAAATAGACATCCTTTTTGTTTTTTTCGTGCAGCAACTCGTGTCTTCCTGGAAAAATCTTTAAAAAAAGATTCTGAAAATTCTGTGTATAAAACTCTTTGTGGAGTTTTATGGCATCTTTTCCAAAATTACCGACCGGGTCATCCTGTCCGCTCATGATCATCACTGGCAAAGACTTCCGGTATGTAAGAAGCTTTTCAGCCTTCCTGGTTTCTGCAATGCCCTTCAAAAGGTTCATATAGAAACCGTTTGAATAATTAATGCCACAGTAAGGGTCATTTACATAAGCATCAACTTCAGCCCTGTCTGAAGATATCCATTCAAACAGGGTGGGGCGGTCCTTGAAGTGCCTGTTGAAATTGCGGTAAAAAAGCTTGTTAAACCATTTGCTCTTTCGTTTGCTGCCCTCAAACAGTATTTTAATGCGCATGAAGATCAGTCCAGCATTCAAAAGGAAGGGGTTCATTATGAAGCTGCCCGAAAGAATCAATCCTTGCAGATAAACGGGGTATAGTGCGGTAAAGTGCCTGGCTATCACAGAGCCCATGCTGTGTCCGAGTACGAAAACTGGTATTTCCGGCTGGTTCTTGCGGATGTTGGTATATAGGGCGCGTACATTCTCCAGCATATGCTGCCAGCTTCTGCTGTCTGTAACCAATCCTGCTTGCTGGGGTGATCCTGCTGTTCTGCCCTGGCCAGGATGATCACAAGTATATACCCCGTAACCATTCTCAACCAGGAAACAGGCAAAATCCCTGTAGCGACCGGTATGTTCGGCCATGCCGGGAATGATGAGCACCATGGCCGAAGGTGTTTGGTTGAGCGGCAGATAGCTTTTAACATAAAAACGGTTCCTTGTAGAACTGCTGAGATAAAAACCCTGTTCCCGCAATAATTGCACTGCCATCATTCGTGTTTTTTTACGATCTTTGAGCCTTTTTAAAACGGATTACCATTCCATGAATTGTTACAAACAAATGCTGTTCGTATTTGTTTGCTTGTTGGTTGCTTACAAAACAACCTGATTTCAGTTCAGTTACCTGGTTCAAAAATATAAACTTCTTCCTAATGAAGGAGCAAAAACCGACATTTGGCAAAAAGCTCAGCCCCATCCAGCGATACCTTTTTATGGTGGCTGGCACAATTGCTTTAGGGTTGGGCGTTTTGGGAATTCCAATGCCACTGCTACCCACGACTCCATTCCTGTTGCTGTCTGCCTATTGTTATGCACGCAGCTCCAGGCGCTTTTATTACTGGCTTATTAATCATAAAGTGCTTGGCAAGCACATACACAATTACTGGGAGTATCGTGGCATAACACACAGTGTCAAAGTTGGCGCCATATCATTTTTGTGGATATCAATGACACTTACAGCCATTTTTGCAATGGATGGTTTGTGGATGCGACTGCTTCTGCTGGTGGTGGCCATTGCAGTTACCATTCACATTGCTGCCATTAAAACCATTAAGCTCTGATGCCTTATTTCGCTTCCGGATTTTGACCGTCAGGCTTCGCAAAACCTTGTTTTAGCTCTTCCTCTGTTGGGTTACGCTTCGCAATAACCTTGCCTTGAAAATGCAAGTCCATGCCAGCCAAAGGGTGGTTAAAGTCCATTTTAACATTTTCGTCTCCAATTTCTACGACCATGCCGCGGTGGGGGTTTCCCTCCTTGTCTTCCATGTTGATGATGTTGCCTTCTACCAGAAGATCTTCAGCGAGTTTGCCCTCAATCATGAATATGCTTTTGGGCAAATCCACAATCGCTTTTTCATTTACCGGACCGTAGGCTTTTTCTGACTCAATCAGGAATTCAAAATCTGCACCTTCTCCAAGGTCCCTGACATTGCTTTCAAAGCTTTGGTTTAGCGTGCCCGCCCCAAATAAAAACTCAATGGGTTTGTCGGGCTGCACTGCTTCCAGTACTTTGCCTTCAGGTCCTCCTTCACGCAGCTCGTATGTGAGTGCAATAACTTTGGCTTCGGTTTGTGCCATGATAATTTTGTTTAAGTTAAAAAAATGCGGGATCATCCTCAGTTGAGAAAGATAACCCCGTTAATTGCGATTTTAATGCGAAGGTATGATAAATAAAAAAAAAGACAAAAAAAATGTCGCTTTTTTTGTTTCAGGCTCCGAAAACAAGGAGCAGCAAACAGGAAACCATCAATGCTCCGAAAAATTTCCGAAAAAGCTTGTTGTATTTTAAAGAAAAGATGTATCTTTGCGCTCCTGAAAAACATAAAGGTTTATTGTAATCATGGCAAAGAAAACGAAAGAAGCACGGATTCAGGTTATCCTCGAATGCACCGAGCACAAAAACAGCGGTTTACCAGGCACATCAAGGTATATTACCACTAAAAACAAAAAGAACCACCCGGAAAGGCTGGAGTTGAAGAAATTCAACCCCATCATGAGAAAAATGACAGTTCACAGAGAAATTAAATAATATTTGAATCATGGCAAAGAAAGTAGTAGCAGCACTGAAGTCCACTACCGGTAAGAGTTATGCAAAGGTTATCCGGATGCAAAAATCGGAAAAGTCGGGCGCATATGCTTTTGAAGAAGACATTGTAGATACGGATAAAGTAAAAGAGTATTTCGCGCAGAAGAAATAATAATGTTGTTAAGTGAGGCCGGCAAAGCGGGCACACCAGCTTAACAAGTCTGTTTATTTCTAAAAATTTCTCAGATCTGTTCCGGCAATCACGGTACAGGTCTGTTTTTTATATTATAACTCTTCATATACCTTTCTGTTATGGGCTTATTTGATATTTTCTCTAAAAACAAAGAGGAGAAACTGGATAAAGGCTTGTCCAAAACGCGTAGTTCTTTTTTTTCGCGTTTGTCGAAAGCCGTAGCCGGTCGTTCTACAGTGGATGCTGCCGTTCTTGATGACCTTGAGGAGGTGCTGATCAGTTCTGATGTGGGAGTAGCAACCACAATCAAGATCATAGAACGCTTGGAAGAGCGGGTGGCCCGCGATAAGTACCTTGGCACTGACGAGCTGAATAGTATTTTGAAGGAAGAGATCAAGCAGCTTCTGTTTGAAAATAAAGCGAATGACTTTTCAGGAATACTGTCTGAGAGCAATGAAAAGCCTTATGTGGTAATGGTGGTAGGTGTTAATGGCGTAGGCAAAACCACCACCATCGGTAAGCTGGCCAACCAGTTCCGGCTGGCCGGTAAAAAAGTCGTGATGGGAGCCGCCGATACCTTCAGGGCTGCGGCCGTTGATCAGCTCACGATTTGGTCTGAGCGTGCCCAGGTCCCCATAGTGTCTAAGGGGATGAATACTGACCCTGCAGCTGTGGCCTATGAAACAATGGTGTATGCTAAGAATAATGACGTTGACGTGGTCATCGTTGATACAGCAGGGCGCCTCCACAACAAGGTGAACCTGATGAATGAGCTTTCAAAGATCAAGCGCGTGATGCAAAAGGTGATTCCCGGTGCTCCGCACGAAGTATTGCTCATCCTTGATGGAAGCACCGGTCAGAACGCATTTGAGCAAGCAAAACAATTTACTTCTGCCACCGAGGTGAATGCCTTGGCAATCACAAAGCTGGATGGCACTGCAAAAGGTGGTGTGGTGCTCGGGGTTAGCGATCAGTTCAGCGTACCCGTTAAATACATTGGCGTTGGAGAAGGCATTGACGACCTGCAGCTATTCGACCGTGAAGCCTTTGTTGACACACTATTCCAATAGATTTTGATGACAAAGAAAACTTCCATCCAGGTGATTACCCTGGGATGCTCCAAGAACCTTGTGGATTCTGAGAAAATGCTTGGACAGTTGCCTCCCGGTCGCTTTCAGATTGTCCCTGAAGGCGAAGGGAATGCCCATGTCGTAATCATCAATACCTGTGGTTTTATACAAGACGCTAAGGAGGAAAGCATCGACACCATCCTGGAAACACTGGAAAAAAAGAAAAATGGCCTTGTTGGTGAGGTCCTGGTTACGGGGTGTTTGTCAGAGCGATACAGGGATGAATTAAGGAAAGAGATCCCTGAGGCAGATGCCTGGTTTGGGGTTAATCAGCCCGGCGACCTTTTTGCCTATCTTAAGGAGAAATACCTGGATGATAGCCCGCAGCGCCTGCTTACCACACCCTCTCACTATGCCTATCTGAAAATAGCTGAAGGCTGTGACCGTACCTGTTCCTTTTGTGCAATCCCCATGATACGCGGTGCTTATCGTTCTCATACTGTAAATCAGCTTGTTGAAGAAGCACAGCTGCTGGCCGATAAAGGTGTTAAGGAGTTGATCCTGATTGCCCAGGATTTGACCTATTATGGCTATGACCTTACCGGCAAACCCATGCTCGGACAATTGCTGAAAGAGCTCGCCGACATCTCCGGCATTGAATGGATCAGGCTCCACTATGCTTACCCGCACAATTTTCCCCAGGACGTGATCAACCTCATGGCATCCAATCCGAAAATATGCCGATATCTCGACATCCCCTTGCAGCACATCAATGATGACATCTTGCGCTCGATGCGCCGGGGGCACGGCAAGGCCGGAACGCTGGCCTTCCTGGAAAAGATGCGCAGGGAGGTTCCTGGCCTTGCGTTGCGCACCACCCTCATGGTGGGATACCCCGGCGAAACCGATGATGTATTTAGTGAGCTGATGGACTTTGTGAAAGAGATGCGCTTCGACCGCCTGGGGGTATTTGCTTATTCTCCTGAAGAAGGTACCAGGGCTTATGATCTGGGCGACCCAATAAGCGAAAATGTAAAGCAGGAACGGCTTGAAGCCATCATGGAACTACAATCGGGAATTTCGCTTCAGATCAATGAGAATAAGGTTGGACAGCAGTTTCGTGTCCTGGTTGATCGTGAGGATGATGAATTTTTTGTGGCGCGAACCGAATATGACTCACCCGAAGTTGATAATGAGGTGCTGATCACCAAAGATAACCGGTTGTCCATTGGGCAATTTGCCCAGGTGGAAATAACGGCAGCCAGTGAATTCGATCTGTATGGTCGGGTTCTCCTTTAATGGCTTTCCTGGCTCAGCAGCAGACTGTTAAATATCAGCTTGTTAGAGACTGGCGTTGACCCACGAAAGTTTGGCACAAATGAAAACAAAACGGCCTCACCTTTGCCTTTTCTGAGCCAGACAATGGCAGGCTGACGTTCCAGGAGTTCTTCTTTTTCAGCAAAACCGCTAAGCAGTAAATCCGTGTCTTCCGGAAACAGGCCAATGACGCGCCTGTCCATATCAAAAGTGGGTATGGAGGTTCCGAAAACGGGCGCATTCCTGTGGAAAACGCCAATTTCGGCTGGCATCCCATAAGTGACCGGGTGGTTCTCACGCAGATGGATCTTAAGAAATGAGCCAGGGCAGTCAAAACCAGCCCGCTGCAACCTTTGCGAAATGTCCTGTATCGGAAAACGGAAGTCCTGCTTGCCCTCACCCGGACTCATCAAGCCAAAGAACAGCTCGGTTGAGCGTCCCCAGGACACAAGTTTACCACCCTCTTCCATGAAATCGAGCACGTTCTGCCATCCTTCCTTGCCCATTCCTTCAATGTATTCTGGATTGTAAAACGGCACAAAGACTTCGCCGCCGCGCGTACTGCGTCCCTGGATGATCTGGTCTTTGTTGCTGTCAGGAAACACAATTACATCGAAACGTTTTTTAAGATCAGCATTCTTGAAATCAGCAGGGTTTAGCACTGTAAAAGGAATGCCGTGGGTGTCGAACAGGAACCTTGTCCAGCCGGCATCCATGTCATGAAAGTTGGTTTCGCACAAAGCTATGCGAGGCAGACTTAAGCGTGTGAACGTAGCCTCAGGGATGTCTGTGATGAAGAGAGGAGGATCATAAAGCTGATTCAGAATGTCTTGCAACACCTCCCTGTTCCTGTTGCGTATTTCAATAAAAAAGGAGCCAACAGGGAGCTCTTCACCTGCCGGGCCCGGGATGGTCTGCTGCAGGCGATTCACCTCGATTCTCTGGTTCATGGCCAGGAAGGCAGCCTTGTAACTTTCATTTTTGTTTGATGTAAAAAAGACATGCGAAGCCTCTTCCGGCAAAACTACGGGGCGCATGAGCGTTTCAGGCATAACGGGCGACATGGGGATTTCGCTTTCCGGTTTGAATGTATTGATCTCCATGCTATGTAAACCCCTGTGGAGAGGCAATGACCAGCTGGTGATGTCGTAAGGGCGAATGATCTCACCGCCCGGTGTGTATCTTCTCACCGGATAGCGCTGGTTTTCCATGACCTCCTTGATGAAGGCCCGGAAAGGTTGTGCAAGCGGAATGATGTAATCTCCCTTAAGTGCTTGACTTCCTTCCATTATGATGTCTTCATCAAGTTGAAAAAGCTGAATGCCGTGTCGGTCAAGCAGCAGGAGCAATGCTTTAAGCTCACTATTGTCGTGCTGTTGTGCAGGGAGTACGTAATAAAAAGGAGGTTGGGTTCTCCCTTTTTCAATTTCTTTGCGGCACATCATGTTTCTGAAGCTGAGGATGTCGTCGCGGTGCAATGCAGCCGTTTTTACCAAGCTGTAAACAGATTCAAGTTCATACTGCACGAGATCGGCCAGTCTCCACCAGCCACCCGGCCAGGGTGCCAGGAAGTTTATGCTTTTTTTGTACTCAGAGAGGCCCTTGCCCCAAACAGCAAGTTCGTTGGCTTCGATATAAACAGGTGTTGCAAGTTGTACGCTGGCAGCTTCAGTAAGGAGGCTGATCACGTTTTTCCAGGCACTGGTTTGTGTTGATCCCGGCCAGTAATCGTCAAAAAGATAGTGCTGGCTGATTCCTTTGAGGCCTGCGGCTGTCATGTCACGCGCCATATTGGATCCAAATACCCATGTCCAGTTCCACACCAGTTCATCAATGTTCTGCGCAATGGGATCGTGGTTTGGTGGCACAAAGTATCGCGGCCCGGTACCTCCCATCTGGTGCTTTTCAACAAGCACGTGAGGAAACCAGTCGCGGTTGTAAATGTCTGCAACGGCTTGGTTGTCAGTTTGTGTAAGTGTAACGAAATCGCGGTTGATGTTATGTCCGACATATTTATGATACACACCCGGAAGGGAACTCCCTTCAAAAGGAGTGCCGGTGTACTTGTTATAATGCTCAACGATCATGTTCATTCCGTCGGGGTTATGGCTCGGTACCATCATAAACACAACATCATCCAGGTATTCAGGCTTGCTACCGGTACCTGTGATGAGGTTGTAAGCCATCAGCGGTGCAGCCTGTGAGGGCGAAACTTCCGTTGAATGCATCGACAGGGTAACCAGTACAAACACTTTTCCTTCAGCTTTCAAGGCTTCCAGCTCTTCTTCCGGAATGTTGCCGTCAAGAGCGAGGCGCCGATTGATCTCACGCAGCCTGTCAAGATTAGCAATGTTCTGTGCGGCAGAAACAAAGGCTATGTACATCGGTTTCCCCATAGGGGATTCGCCGTGTTCAATGATTTTTAGCATGTCCGATTCGCCATCCAGCAGGTTGAGGTAGTCAATCAATGGCTCGTATTTAAAAAGCTTGCGGTCTTCGCCTGGCATGAAACCGAAAAAGTCTTGCGGGTGGGTGAGTTCGGTATTATCTATGGCTTTCCCTTGCGCAGATAAAGCAACCAGGAAGGATAGCAATACAGTAATCAGCGTATTTCTCATTGTTTTGACGTATTGGTTTATCATAGGTTCATAATGGTTTTATACCCTGACTCCAGGATATGCAAGGCTTCTTCTTTCGTAGCACCTTCGGCGTATGTCCTGAGCACGGGTTCAGTGCCCGATGGACGTATCATCAGCCACTGGCTGTCGCTAAAGTAATATTTAAAGCCGTCCAGGGTTTCGGTTTTCCTGACTTCGTAGTCACCGAAACGCTTGTAGGCATTGTTGTTGCAGTTCTTAACGATTCTCTCCTTATCTTCTTGTGAGATTTTGAGGTCGGCACGTTCGAAGGCAAATGCACCAGTGATTGCATAAATTTCCTCTATCAGTTCGGTAAGAGACTTGCCGGTTTTGACCATAGCCTCCCAGATGAGCAGACCATTGTAAATGCCGTCGCGTTCGGGAAGCTGCCCGATAACGGCAATTCCGCCTGATTCTTCACCACCTACGAGTACCCTCTCTTCAAGCATGATCCCACAGATGTGCTTGAACCCGATCTTTACAAATTGAAGCGGGATGCCGTAAGCCTCGCAAAGCTTTTTAATCTTTACGGATGAAGAGAATCCGACAACGGCTTTCCCTTTAATATTCTTATAATGATGAAGGTAATGAATAAGCAGCAATATGACATGGTGTGAGTCAATATATTGCCCCCTGCTGTCCATCAGTGCAGTGCGATCGGCATCACCGTCAACGGCCAGGCCACAGTCGATGTTTCCGCTGGCCTTTATGGTTTCGCTGAATGCTTTTAGGTTTCTGGCAAGGGGTTCAGGTGGAATGCCGTCAAAAAGCGGTTGGCGTTCACAATGCAAAAGCGTAATGTCAGGGAATAGCCGGCGCATCACAGCCTGGCCTGAACCATACATGGCATCAAAGGCAAACCGCCATTTGGAACTGCGAATTTCTTCAAGGTCAAATTGCTCTTCGATATATTTGGCATACATCCCTTCCAGGTCAATATGTTCGAGCAGTCCTTGATGCTCCATGTCAGCCAGACTTATCTTGTCCAGGTCATCTTCAAGTCCATCAGGAATAAGCGCTTCAACTTCCAGCACCTGCTCTTCCAGCAGTGGCCCGCCATAGTTGCCTTTTAGTTTATAACCATTGTAAAGTGGTGGGTTGTGGCTGGCGGTAATAAAAACACCGAGGGCACATTGATGGTTTTTTGTGCCCATGGATATCATGGGTGCAGTTACAAAAGTGCTGGCCAGATAAACTTTGATTCCGTGTTTGGTTAGCACCCTGGCAACCGTTTCGACGAATAACTCGCCACCAAACCTGCAGTCGTGGCCCAGCATGATGGCTGGCTTTTCCTGCTTTTGCTTTGCCCAAAGTGCCGTGCCTGTTGAAATGCGGGCCACATTGTTTACGGTGAATTCTTTTGCAATGATGGCACGCCATCCATCGGTTCCAAATTTGATTTTAGTCATGAATAAGGGTTTAGGATTGGATGATGAATTATAACTTGTGAAGGAGGGCTCAAAGCAGGTTATCTGAAAATTCTCATTTCATTTAGTTTTTGCTGGTATGTTCTTGCATTTCTCAAGTGCTCCCTGTGGGTTCGGGCAAAAACATGATAGCCGTTGAATTCTGGACTTGCGCTAAAAAACAGGTAGCTATGTGTTTCGTAGTTTAATACAGCATCAATGGCAGTTGGTTCAGGCAGGTTGATCGGGCCGGGCGGCAAGCCTGCATGCAGGTATGTGTTGTAGGGTGATTGTGTGTCGAGCTGGTCATTCAAAAGGCGGGTAATGCTAAAGTCACCAATTGCATAAATTACTGTTGGACAAGCCTGCAGCGGCATGTTCCTGGACAGGCGGTTAATGTAAACTCCTGCTATGCGTGGCATTTCATCCATCTTATTGGTTTCACTTTGAACGATGGATGCCAGTATGCCAACCTCTTCAGGTGTCAGCCCGATTTGTTGTGCCCGCTCACGACGTGTGGCATTCCAGAATGCATCAAACTCTCTTTGCATACGAGCTACAAGCTGTCCCGGACTTATCGTCCAGTAAACTTCATAGGTATTTGGGATGAATAGCAGCTTGATGTTTGGTGTGTTTAGACCCGATTCACGAATGACCCCTTCACTTCTAATATGATGCAAAATTGCCGTGGAGTCCATCTCCAGCTGTCTGGCAATGCTGCCTGCCAGGTCTTCTTCTGTCCGAATATTTGTAAATGTAAGTCTTACCGGGTCCTGTTCGCCTGACCTTAGCAGGTTTATCAACTCATTATTGCTCATCTGGTTGCGGATGAGGTAACGGCCGGGCATCACGCGGTTAGGATAATTCTTACGCTGTGCCAGCCGGTCAAAGCTGTTAAGGTTTTTGACAATTTCCTCCTTTTTCAGCAGTTCCAGCACCTCCGCATAACTGCTATCTCTGGTTATGTAAAAGTGCATACTTTCACGATCAGCAAGCTGCACATTTGGTGCAAAAATAATTTTATATGCAACTGCGGCGACGATCATTCCGGCTAATACTGCCACGATCAGTGCAGAAAACAATAAAACATATGTTTTTCTTAACTTTCGCATTATGAAGTCATTATGATAACAGCAGTTGCATGAAATACTCGTCTTTCCATTGTTTTTGGTGAAGCCTCCAGCTTTTGCGTGTACCGGTTAATTCAAACCCTTTGTTTTTGAAAAGCCTTACGCTATGATGGTTGTCAATACCCACACCGCAATGCAACTGTTTTAAATTCAGCACCTTGTCGGCATAACTGATGATTACGTCAAGTGCCTCCGATCCATATCCTTTGTTTCGTGAATCGGGCCCAAGAATGATGCCTATTGCAGCACGCTGGTGATGGGGATCAAAGTCGAAAAGGTCAATGATTCCAATTTGTTTTTCATTCTCGTCAACGATAACCAGACGCAGTTGCTTGTCTTCATAAATGTTGTTCTGTGCATTCAGAATGTATTGCTCAAGAAAAAACCGGGAGTGAGGATTGAGGTTGTTGGACGTATGCCAGTTTTCGGTATCGTTTTCCCATTCATACAAGACACCCAGGTCATCAATTTCAATTGGCCTGAGCTTTACGCGTTTTCCTTTTAGAAGTGTCATGTGTTTATATTTTGGAGTGACAGGTCAAGCCCTGTCGTTGCATTTGGGTTACAGGTCAAGCCCTGTCGTTACGATGGTTTTTTGGGCTTGCATCCTGACTATCTGAAACGAGATTATCAAAGTTTAATACTTCCTTCAAAAACAAGCTGAGCCGGACCATGCAGCCAGACATTGGTGAAAGCACGTTTTGTTTCCGTTGGGGCATCGAACGAAACGTCGAGACCTCCTCCATTTGTGTTGATGCGATAATGTGTAATTGATTTGTTGTTATTGTACATCCATGCAGAGATGGCTGCTGCCGTGGCTCCTGTTCCGCAAGAAAGCGTTTCGCGTTCGACGCCTCGTTCGTATGTCCTGACAGCTATTGTTTGCTTGTCAAGTATTTTGACAAAATTTACATTGATGCCATCGACTTTCCACGGCGGGGAGTTTCTGATTTCCCTGCCTGCCTCGATTACATCAATTTTCCATAGATGTTCGTTAAAGATGATCAGATGCGGTGAACCAGTGTCGATGAAGAATTCACCAGGGTTAAGCGTTTTGGGAGCAGCAACATCATTCAGTTGCACAGAAACTTCATATTTATTTTTGCTGATGTCGGTTATCACGGCCTTATGCAATCCGTCAACGGCCTTGAAAGTGGTTTTTGTTTCCTTTATGATTCCTGTCTGATGGGCAAAAGCCACAATTGACCTGCTGCCATTGCCACAAAGGCTGCCTTCCTTGCCATCTGCATTGTAATACTCCATCCGAAAATCAGCATTTCGTTCAGGCTGGAGAATAATCATGCCGTCAGCACCAATGCCATATTGCCGGTGGCAAATACCTGCAATGACTGCCTGTTTCAGAAAGCCCTCGAACTTGAACTTTCGGCGCCGGTTGTCAATGATAACAAAATCGTTACCACTACCGTGGTATTTATAAAATGGTAAAATCATCTGTCAAATATACATCAGAATTTTCAAATGAATGATATGCGAATAAAATTCTCCATGAAATTTTGCGGGTTGCCATGCTGAACCCTGATGTTTTAGTTTTTATTAAGAATTCAGCATGTTGTCAGGCATATTTATTGCTAACGGTCAATATGAATCAATTCAAGTGACAAAATGTCAACATTTTTGCAGGTTTTAGAACAAAATGTAATTATAGTTGTTATAAACTTGATAAAATAAATATATTATGAAAAAGTTTATTGGTCTGTTTTTTGTTGCTGTATTGGGTGGCGTTGTGGCTTTGAGTGTTAACACATTCATTCATGGCGCCCAGGATGAAGTTGTTGTATCTCATACCATCCCATATCGCCCTCTGGGTGTGCCTGTACATATGACTGGCCAGCGAGGTGAAGTTTTATCGTCTGTGCCCGACTTTACTGTGGTTGCGGAGCATACCATTGATGCTGTAGTGCACATTCGGGCCGAGTTTAACCGACGTGGTTCCCAACCAGATGATTTTTTCGGACAGGGTGACATTTTTGATTTTTTCTTTGGCCCGCGGGGACGGCGTCCAGCACCCGAACGTCAACCCATCGTGGGATCTGGTAGTGGTGTGATTGTTACAGAGGATGGTTACGTGCTTACCAACAACCACGTCATTGATAATGCCAGGCTCATAGAAGTCACTTTAAATGACAGCCGTGTTTATGAGGCTTACCTTGTTGGAAGTGACCCCACTACTGATCTTGCCCTTCTCAAAATAGAAGAAAAGGCTTTGCCTTACCTGGTTTTTGGTGATTCTGATGCTCTACGCGTAGGGGAGTGGGTGCTTGCCATCGGCAACCCCTTCAACCTTGCTTCAACGGTAACATCTGGTATCGTTAGCGCTAAAGGCAGGAATATCAACATATTGTCTGAAGAGATGGCCATTGAGTCATTTATTCAGACAGACGCAGCCGTCAACCGTGGCAACAGTGGGGGTGCGCTGGTTAATACGCGTGGCGAACTTGTAGGCATTAATACGGCCATCGCATCCACAACGGGCACTTTTGCAGGCTATTCCTTTGCCGTGCCATCCAGCATTGCGTTAAAAGTGATGGAGGATTTGCTTGAATATGGTGAGGTGCAGCGTGGATTGCTGGGTGTAACCATTTCGCCTCTGACAAGCAGAAGAGCAGACGAGCTTGGTTTGGGCATCATCCAGGGTGCCTATGTGGAAGCTGTTGGCGAAGGCAGTGCCGGCGACCTTGCCGGGCTTAAACCCGGTGATGTCATTACGGCCATCAATGAAACAGCAGTCAGGAATCCTTCAGAGCTTATTGAGGCAGTTGGCCGCAAACGTCCCGGCGACCAGATACGCGTTGCCTATTATCGAAATGGAAGGGAAGGGGTCACGACGGCTACCCTGAAAAATATTTATGGTGAAGTCGCTGCAGTTACGCGTGATTCTCGTGATTCCCGTGATATCTCTGAAATGCTTGGTGCCCGCTTTGAGCCGCTGACAGAAGAGGATATGGGTTCGCTGAACATTGAACATGGCGTCAAGGTAGTAAACCTCTCAAGAGGTGCATTGAGCAATGCCGGCATTCGCAATGGATTTGTGATCACACACATTGATAACCAGCCCGTAAGCTCGCCATCTGAATTGAGGGAAATGCTGCAGGGAAGGACTGGCGGCGTATTGATCGAAGGGGTTTATCCCGGAGGCCGTCGAGCCTACTACGGTGTAGGCCTTGGCTAATGCCAATTATGATTTGAAATACAGGCAGTACGCAACCTGAAATGGCTCAAAATTAGTGAGAAGACAAGGCTTGTTTATTCAGAATTTTTTTCGTACCTTTGGGGGCTTTTTAAAACGGTTTTGGTTTAAATATTTCCCCTTCATTATCAAAACATTATATTTTTAATATGCGACAATTAAAGATTTCAAAGTCAATTACCAATCGCGATACTGCCTCTTTGGATAAGTACCTTCAGGAGATAGGCAAGGTGCCATTGATATCAGCTGAGGAGGAAGTTCAGCTGGCACAACGGATAAAGCAGGGGGACCAGGTGGCTTTGGAAAAACTGACCAAGGCGAATCTTCGTTTCGTTGTTTCTGTAGCAAAGCAATATCAGAACCAGGGGCTTAGTTTGCCTGACCTGATCAATGAAGGCAATCTCGGCCTGATCAAGGCGGCCAAGAGGTTTGATGAAACCAGGGGCTTTAAATTTATTTCTTATGCTGTTTGGTGGATACGGCAATCCATATTGCAGGCACTGGCTGAGCAGTCGCGCATCGTGCGCTTGCCGCTTAACCAGGTCGGGTCGCTGAACAAAATCAAAAAAGAGGCTTCCAGGCTGGAGCAAAGATTTGAAAGGCCCCCTTCTGCTGAAGAACTGGCAGATGCGCTTGACGTGCACGAGGACAAGATCACTGAATCATTCAGGATCTCCACGCATCACGTTTCCGTGGATGCACCCCTGGTGCAAGGTGAGGATGCCAGCCTGCTTGATGTCTATGTAAACCAGGATTCCCCGAATGCTGATTCAAGCCTCATCCACGAATCACTGGCCAGGGAGATTCAACGTTCACTCGCAACACTTACAGAAAAGGAACGTGACGTCATCAATCTCTATTTTGGCATCGGTATGAACCACGGACTTACACTGGATGAGATAGGTGCAAAATTTGACCTTACGCGTGAACGCGTTCGCCAGATCAAGGAAAAGGCGATCCGCCGCCTCAAGCATACTTCGCGCAGCAAGCTGCTTAAGGCCTATCTCGGACAGTAAAACCAATTTGATCTGATTTTAAAAGGCATCTAAAGATGCCTTTTTTTTATATCTTTGACTCCAATGTGAATTAATTTCTTTGATGATGATTACTATTCCAAGATTTTTATTGATTTGGGCTTTGCTGTTGATACCAGTAAGCATTCTTGCACGCGAAATCAAGGTGCAAGTGGCCGCCACGGCAGATGTCCATGCCAGGCTTTTTGCTTATGACTTTATTGAAAACAGACCTGCTTCCACTTCTCTGGCCAATGTGCACTACCTTGTGCAGGCGATGCGTGCCCGCGAGGGAAGCAACCTCATTCTGCTCGATAATGGCGACATGCTGCAGGGAACACCAGCAGCCTGGTATGCAAACTTTGTGCAAGAAGCCGATCAAAATCTTTTCAGCCGTGTGATGAACTTTGTTGGATATGACGCAGCTACGATTGGTAATCACGACATTGAAGCCGGCCCAGAGGTTTATAACCGGCTAAAGGAGGAGTTCGATTTCCCCTGGCTGGGAGCCAATGTGCTGGATGCCAATACGGGAGAGCCATATTTCAAACCATACACTATCATTGAGCGGCAGCGCATACGGATTGCCATACTTGGCCTGACCACCACGGGGGTGCCTAACTGGTTACCGCCTCATCTATGGGAAGGGCTTGCATTTAAGGACATGGTGGAATCAGCGGCTTACTGGGTGGCGCATATCCAGGAAAATGAACAGCCTGACGCCATCGTTGGTCTGTTCCATAGCGGTCTTGGCCCGCTTGATGCTGACCCCGATGACCATCCGCTTGAAAATGCATCGGGATACATTGCTAAGCATGTGCCCGGGTTCGATCTTATTTTTACCTCGCATGATCATCGTGAAAGGGTGCAAACCATCACAAATGTTGAAGGTGATAATGTGCTGATACTGGGTCCGGGCCATTTTGCCCAGAACCTTGCCATTGCTGAATTTACCTTCTCGCGTTTGTCCCGGAACTCCTTTGAGCTGAAAGACATCCGTGCCGATATGCTACATACGAAAGGACTTGCGCCAAGCCATACATTTATCAGGAAATTTGAAGACGATGTGCAGGAGATCCTTAAGTTTGCAAACCAGGAAGTGGGCAGGCTCACCGAACCAATGCACTCCATAGAATCACTGTTTGGAAGCGCGCCATTTACAGACATGGTGCACGATGTTCAGCTGATGATCACCGGTGCTGATGTTTCATTTACCGCCCAGCTGGCATTTGACCAAACCATCAATGCCGGAATGCTCCGAAAGCGTGATTTCTTTAAACTGTATGAGTATGAGAATTATCTCTATACTATGGAGTTGACCGGCCAGGAGATACACGACTTCATGGAGTTCTCGGCTGCGTTGTGGTTTAATCATATGAAATCAGCCGATGATCACCTGCTGAATTTGCATCTGGACCAGCTTGGCCGTGTGCCGGCAGATCGCCGGGGAAGGCGTGCTCTTCGAAACCCTTCATTTAATTTTGATTCGGCAGCAGGCATCGTTTATTTAATCGACGTGTCGCAGCCTCCCGGATCGCGCGTTACCATAAAAGGTTTTGAAGATGGAAGCCCCTTTGACAAGGATGGCTTATATAAAGTGGCCATAAACTCATATCGTGGAAGTGGCGGTGGCGGTCACCTCACTGAGGGTGCCGGTATTCCGCATCAAAAACTGGGTGAACGTATCATTGCAACAACCGATACGGATCTTCGCAAGAAGATAATAGACTTTTTCTCAGAAGCCGGAATATACGAACCTCAAACAAGGGGAAACTGGCATATAGAACCAAAAGAATGGGCAGAGAAAGGAAGAGAAAAGGATTTGCAATTCCTTAGATAAGCCAGCAAGTCATTATTGCGGCAGGTAAATATTGGCAACTCATAAATCCTCCCTAAGCCTGAAATGTTTGCGCAGCAATAAGCCGTCGCGGTTCACCAGCATGGAGATATGGTGACCTTCCCTGAGGTTTATTTGGTCCAGGATTTCATCCAGGTTAAGTTCAGTACGGCTTAAATGGTTAAGTTGCATAATGTAATCACCTGACTGGATACCTGCTTCATAAGCTGGTGAACCAGGCCGCACATAATGTATCTTGAACTTGTTCAACTGTGGGCCACTTGCAACTACTTCCAGACCGCTCAGACTCGTATTAAATGGATCTGAAAAGTTTCTGCCAGGCCGGAGCACAAGTTTTTCAGAAGGATAATCAATGATGATGTTGAAACGCTTGATGATTGCTCCGCCAATCAGACCCTGCCAGTTAATCTCCATCTCATTAAATACTAAAAATTCTCGTTCCGGGTAAAAAACAAGCGGTTCATTTACTTCAATGTCACCAATGCGTATTTTATCAGCACGTCCAATATTTCCCATCAGGTTGCCACTGATTCCTTTCCCGATGAAACTGTTTAAGGTGCGGTCAGATAAGTGAATGTGGCTTCGATTTAAATAGACGGGATGACTTGCGCCCAGGTCGAGAAGCAGGTTTGTGGTCAGCGAGTCCCCATTTTCACCAATGATGGTTGCTGACACGTAAGGTTTGTCATTTACCAGCCTAAAGGGGGTTACCTGGCTTCTTCGGCCAATCCTGTAATCAGGTTCACGAAAAACCCGCATCCTTTCGTTGGAGTAGCTGATTTCAATGGCAAAATTCTTGAATAAATCATAACCGATAACACCATAAACCGGAAATCCAAATATTTCGGAAAACGTAAGGATGTTTTCAGGGATCACAATCATGTTCATGTTTTTTCCTCTTAATCCGTGCAGCCTGATGTCAACACCCCGTGCAACCAGGGCTTCCACAATTCCATCGCCGCCAAGTCCATAAACATAAATGCTTTCCTGGAGGTTCAGATCCAGAAGGTGGGCCAGCATTGGTTCCGTCAGAATTGTTGTTCGTACGCCGGTATCTAGGATAAAATAAAACGGACCCCGGTCATTGATGTGCAATTGTACAACTGCCAGGTTGTTCCGCACTTTGATCGGCATGCTAATGCTGCGGCGATCCCTGGTAAAGCTAAAACCATCCGCATTGGCAACAGCGGGCAGGGGGATGCAAAACAGGATTGCCAGGTATAATTGTAATATGCGCATTGACTTAGTTTTCACAAGCAATAAACAACAATAATCCGACCAAAGTTTAATTATGTCCTGAGAAATGTAAATATAGTGTTTTATTTAAGGCGAAACATCAAAAAATACATACTAGAGCATATTTGTTTTTTGTTAGCAGCTGTCTTGTGCCAAGGAAAGTGTACTTTGGTGAACATATGATTGTACAAAAACGAACGTGTAGCCATCAATGCGCTTTCAGTTTTAACAGCGCCCTGTTGATCTTTCTGGCAACGGAAGGCCCTTCGTAAACAAAACCGGTATAGACCTGAACAAGGCTGGCACCTGCATTGAGTTTTTCCAGTGCATCGGCAGGTGAGAAAATGCCCCCAACGCCAATAATGGGGATTTCACCTTTACATTTTTTATACAGGTAAGCGATGATGCGGGTGGATTTGTCTTTAAGTGGAAGGCCGCTGAGCCCTCCCTGGCCGATCCGGTCTGCTGCCTCATTTCCATGCCTGATGTTTTCACGCAGCGAAGATGTGTTGGTTGCAATGATGCCATTCAGCTTTGTGGCAGTCACAATTTCCACTACCTCATCAAGTTGCCCGTTACTGAGATCGGGTGATATTTTCAACAAAATGGGTGCAGGTTTTTGCTTTGATCCGTTGATGCTTTGAATGGCACTCAGCAGTTCAAGCAGGCTGTCCTTGTCCTGTAGTTTGCCCAGATCTTTGATGTTTGGACAACTCACATTGACGACGAAATAGTCAACCAGTCCAAACAGTTTCTCAAAGCAAAGACAATAGTCACTAATGGCTTCATCATTCGGTGTCAGCGTATTTTTTCCAATGTTACCTCCAATGATAAGCTTAGGGTGATTCTTTCGCAGGTTTCTTGCAAATGCTTCTACACCGTGGTTGTTGAATCCCATGCGGTTGATGAGGGCTTTGTCTTTTGGCAGGCGGAACAGCCTGGGCTTTGGGTTCCCTTTTTGCCCCAGTGGGGTTACCGTTCCAATTTCAATGTGTCCAAAACCAAAGTTTGACAGGGCGTTATAGAGCTTTGCTTCTTTGTCAAAACCAGCAGCAACCCCTACAGGATTTGGGAAACGGAGGCCAAATACCTCTCTTTCAAGGCGTTTGTCGGTTATGCAATAATGCTTTTGCAGGATAAAACCGAGGCCTGGAATGAATGCAATGATGCGCATGATTATCGCCACCAGTTTATGGATGAATTCTGGTGGGAACAAAAAGAGGATAGGGCGCAATAATCTTTTGTACATCAGCTTATTTGCCGGTTTCAGTGTCTTTGTCGTGCTGCTCTTCCTTGTCGTTGTTTATTTCTTGTTCAGCATCATCCTGAGCTGCAGTTTCCTCCTCTTCTTTCTTTTCTTCAGGTTTACTGATCATGTCTTTTTCCAGCAAAATGCCATACCAGGCAAATACCTTCTTAATGTCAGAAAAATAGACCCTTTCCTTGTCATATTCCGGAACTGCTTCTTCAAATCTGGCTTTTGCTCCTTCGGGGTCTTCTTTGGGGTCAATGCTTTGCTTACCTTCTTCCAGCTCATACAAACTCCAAAGCACTTCCTTCAGGGGCTTTTCACCCTCGATGGTGAATATGCTGATGTCTTCAAGCATACTGGAACGGTCGGTAGCGAAGACATGCGTTTTACGTCCATCAGCCAGTGACTCGACAAGCAAACCATTTCGTGTTTCAGACAAAATTTTAAACAATCCGCTTTTTCCGGCAATGGTCATTATCTTACTCAGGTCCATAAAAATCAATGTTAGTGGTTAAATTCAGTATCATTTATGCTTGCAAAAATACGCAATATTGTGATTTTCTGCAAGGGTTGCCTTGGCTTTCAATGTTTGCGCTCTTTCGGATCATCAAATAGGTAAAAGGATGAAGCAAGTATGATCATGAGAACATTTGCAGCCCATGAAGTTTTTTATAGATGCCGTTCTTTTTCAGCAACTCCTGGTGGCTGCCGGTTTCCACGATCTGCCCCTCATGCATGACGCAAATCAGATCAGCATTGATGATGGTTGACAGCCTGTGTGCAATGACGATGGATGTGCGATTTTCCATTACGTTCATCAGGGCTTCCTGTACAAATTTTTCAGATTCGGTATCCAGTGATGATGTTGCCTCATCGAGGATCAGTATGGGTGGATTCCGGAGGATGGCCCTTGCAATGCTGATTCGCTGCCGCTGACCACCCGATAGCTTGTTGCCCTGGTCACCAATGTTGGTGTAATATCCCAGTGGTGATTGTTTGATGAAATCGTGGGCATTGGCAATCCGCGCCGCCTGGATGACTTCTTCTTCAGTGGCATTATCGACACCAAAAGCAATGTTGTTGAAAAAAGTGTCGTTGAAAAGGATTGGTTCCTGGTTGACATTGCCCATCAGGTTGCGCAGGTCTTTGATCTTGATTTTTGAAATAGGCACACCATCGATGCTGATCTCTCCAACTGGTGCTTCATAAAACCTCGGAATCAGGTCAACGAGCGTAGATTTTCCAGCGCCTGATTGTCCTACGAGTGCAACCTTTTGCCCTTTGCTGATTCGCAGGTTAATATTTTTCAGAACGGGAGCATCTTCATAGCTAAAGCTGACATTTTTGAATGTGATGTCAGAAGAAAAATCATTTTTTGGTAAGGCATCCACAGCATCGGTGATGCTTACTTCAGCAGTCAGGATATTGTCAATGCGTTCAGCTGATGCCATCCCTTTCTGGATGTTGTACCAGGCTTTTGAAAAGTTCTTTGAAGGCTGGATGATTTGAGAAAAAACAGCTAAGTAGCCAATAAATACTTCAGGGTTAAGGGTCGAGGTGCCCGAAAGCACAATGGAGCCGCCAAAAAACATGATCACGATGAACACCCCGGTGCCTAGAAACTCACTCACGGGAGAGGCCAGGTCTTGCCGGCGATAGAGTTTGTTCATGATGCGTGTGTAAAAACTATTCAGACCCTGGAAGCGCCCTTCCATCCTCTTTTCTGCATTGAAGGCTTTGATGACACGGAGGCCAGAGAGTGTTTCTTCTGTTACTGACAGGATCACACCCAGTTCGCCCTGGCTTTTCAGTGCCGTGGGTTTCAGTGACCTGGCAATGCGCCCGATGATAAACCCAGCCACAGGCAAGAGGAGGAAGACAAAAAGGGTCATCTGTGGACTCATGATCAAAAGCCAGCCCATATATACAATAATGGTCATCGGGTCACGAAACATCATCGCCATCGAACTGATCACGCTGATCTCAATCTGGTAAACATCATTGGTCATACGGCTGATCAGGTCACCCTTGCGCCCTTGCGAAAAATAGGCCAGGGGCAAAGCCAGGGTCTTGTTGTAAATGGCATTGCGCAGGTCTTTTACCACCCCGTTGCGAACAGGCGCAAGATGATAGAGCGCCAGGTATTTGAATCCATTTTTTAACAAACTGGTCAATACCACCAGCAGGCTGATGAAGATCAGGGCAGAAAGTTCTCCATAATGGCTGATCAGAAGGTTCAGGTAATAGTAGAAATTATTGATAATGACATCGAAGCTCATCCTGAAAGGCATCAATTCATAAACTTCTTCCTGTGTTTGAAAGAGGATGCTCAAAAACGGGATGACCATTGTGAGGCTGAACAGGGAGAAAAGAATTGACAAAAAGTTGAATCCCACATTCAGTGCAATCCTGCTCCAGTAGGGCACTAAGTAGAAAAGGATTTTCCTGAAGCTTTGCATTGGCTTTATATTTTTGGTATAATCCCGGTGTAGTTAAAGGGCGTGACCTTCCTTAGCCATTCTTTTTCCTTTTCAGGGATGTCAAGCGTGTCAATGAATTCCGTGATCTCTTTTTTTCCGGCCGGCTTGTCACTCCTTGTCAGCGCTTTCAGGGCTTCGTAGGGAGCAGGATAATCCAGTGTTCGCAACATTGTTTGTATGGCTTCAGCCACTACGGCATAATTTGCTTCAAGGTCCTGATCAATTTTTTCTTTGTTCAGATTCAGTTTGTTAAGCCCCCTGCTGCTTGCCTTGATGCTGATCAGCAAGTGGGCAATGGCCACCCCGATGTTGCGGATTGCTGTGGAATCGCTGAGGTCGCGTTGAAGGCGGCTGACTGGCAGCTTGGCCGAGAGGTGTTCAAACAGGGCAATGGCAATGCCGGCATTTCCTTCTGAGTTTTCGAAATCTATTGGATTCACCTTGTGTGGCATTGCCGAGGAACCCACTTCGCCGGGAGTGATCTTCTGTTTGAAGTAGTCGAGCGAGATGTATGTCCAGAAATCACGATCCATATCAACAATGATAACGCAAAGGCGTTTAAGGCAGTCAAGGATGGCTGACAATCTGTCGTAATGGTCAATTTGGGTGGTAGTTTGCGACCTGGTAAGGCCCAGGGAGGCCGTAAAGCCGTTGGCAAAACTGACCCAGTCAACATCCGGGTAGGCCACATGGTGGGCGTTGAAGTTGCCGGTTGCACCTCCAAACTTTGCAGGGTAGGGAAGGCTGGTCAGCTCCTCCAACTGGATCTTGAGTCTTTCGTAAAACACCAGGACTTCCTTGCCCATTGTCGTTGGGCTGGCTGCTTGCCCGTGGGTGCGCGCCAGCATGGGCACAGACAAATGTTCGCGGGCAATGCCATACAGTGTATTAAGCAGCTCATCGAAAGCAGGTATGATAACAGCCTCCATTGCTTCCTTAAGGGATAGCGGTATGGCAGTGTTATTGATGTCCTGGGATGTAAGACCCAGGTGAACGAACTCTTTCAGCTGATCGTAACCCGCTTCGACCAGGCGTTGTTTGACAAAATATTCAACGGCCTTGATATCATGGTTTGTGGTTTTCTCAATGTTTTTAACCTCGCTGGCATCTTTGGCAGAAAAATTATTGAAAATTGCCCTGATCTTATCGTGGTCGTTGATGGTGAGGTGGTCTAGCTGGGGCAGAGGTATTTCCGACAGTGCGATGAAGTATTCGAGTTCAATGAAAACCCGATACCTGATCAGTGCCTGTTCAGAGAAATAGTCCTGAAGTGGTGCTGTGACCTTTGCATATCGCCCGTCAACCGGGCCAATGTTTAGAAGCGTACTCATCATTTGGTAGTGCCCGGGTGTGGCTCATTGCCGGGCTGTCTCGTTTAGCGTTTCTTGCGTTTTTTCTGTGCTGCTTCCTGTTGTTTGGCCAGCTCTTCCATTCTTTGCTGCCATTTTGATTTCTTGACGGGTTTCTTTTTGTTCTCTTCTATTTTGGCGTGCAGGGCGTCCTCGTCAATCATTCTTTTAAAAATGAACATCTGTCCGAAGGTGATTACATTGGCCAGGAAGTAATAGTAGCTGAGCCCTGAAGCGAAGCTGTTGAATATCCCAAGCATCATGACAGGCATCAGGTACATCATGGTTTTCATCCCCGGCATCTGGTTTGATGAACTCATCATTTGCGAGTTCATGTGCGTATAGATTACCATGGAGCCGGCCATCAGTATGGTGAACAAGCTGACGTGATCTCCATAGAAGGGGATGGTAAAGGGCAGGTCAAGTATTGAGTCGTAGGATGAGAGGTCATCTGCCCACAGAAATCCCTGCTGGCGCAGCTCAATGGAGGCAGGGAAAAAGCGGAACAGGGCTAAAAGTATTGGAAGTTGTAACAGCATTGGAACACACCCTGCCATTGGGTTAACACCTGCTTTCTTATACAGTGCCATGGTGGCCTGCTGCTTCTTCATTGCATCTTCCTTCTTGGGAAACTTCTTACCCAGCTCATCAATTTCGGGTTTTAGTACCCGCATTTTGGCCTGTGAAAGATAGGTTTTGTATGCAATGGGGAGCAAGACGATTTTCAACAGTATGGTGAGAATCAGGATGATGATCCCGTAGTTCAGTTCAAAACCATCAAGGTAATTAAAGATGGGGATCACGGCAAAGCGATTGATCCACGACATCAGGAAGAACCCCCAGCCCAGCGGTATTTGTCTTTCCAGGTCCAGGTCATAGGCATTAAGAATCCTGTAACTGTTGGGTCCAATGTACCACTGCATGTTAAAGCTGTTGTCTATCCTTGGATCATAGTCGAGGTTAACGGAGGCCTCCAGCAGCTTAAGGAACTCTTCATCGGTTTCGGGAGCGGTAGTGCTTTGGATATCAGCATTTACAAAGCCGTCATTAGTGATAAGGGCCCTGGAGAAGAACTGTTGTTTAAATGATATCCACTCAACCCTTGTACTTAGCCTTTCGGCACCATCCCTGGTAGGCCTGATGCGCGACACCTCATCGTGCACGTATTTGTAATAGACAGTGGTATTGTTTTGTTCGTTCTGGCGGTTTTTTTCCTGTCGCAACAGGTTTGATTGCCAGTCAAGACTCATCATGGTGGTGTTTGCTGCAATCACCTGTCGCATGCCAACGAAGTTTACTTCGAAATCAATCATGAAATCATGACGGTCAATGCCATAAGCGAATTCAACATAGCTGGGGGTGGCAGCGCTGTGCAGGTCGGTATAAGCTCGCATGGCAAAAACCTGTACATCATTGCCTGTAATTTCAATGCCTGAATGACCAGTGTATGGCCTGTTGTTCATGTAAGGCATGAAAAATAATTGATCTGTTGATATACTCCTGTTATCAGCTGTGAAAAAGCTGAATGCGAAGCGTTCATTTTCACTGGTAAAGAGGATGAGCTGACTTTGGTCGTATGACTTAAAGTTCTTAAGCTCAGCAGAATGGATGTGTCCGCCTTTGGTGCTGATATTCAGTCTTAAATCGTCATTTTCAATGGTGAAGAATTCTTGTTCGCCAATTGCAGCATTTGAAAAGAATCCCATTGCTGAGCGGATGCGCTGCTTTTCCAGCGAGTCAATCAGTTCGGGAGCCGTGCCATCTGGCAGAATGACATCTTCAGGCAATTGAGTTTCCTGTTCGCGTGCATCCCTTAATGCTTCTGCTTCAGCCCTTGCACGTTGTTGCACCTCTGCGATGCTATCCTGGATTCGCCTTGCTTCCAGTCGCTCATCCTCACTGGGGGCCATCCATATGCTGTAGCCTATAAGGATGGCGGCGATCAGAAGCAAGCCAATAATATTGTCTCTGGTCATTTTGCTTATGTTTTTTATTGGATTGCAAAGATAATTTAAAAGGGTGAACTACGCCTTCATTATACCTGAAAAAACGCAACTCGCAATGGCCTAATCACCGCATTTGATTGCAGCACGCACAAAGTCAATGAATAGCGGATGAGGATGGGCGACAGTACTTTTATATTCGGGATGAAATTGTACGCCAATGAACCACGGGTGTCCGGCCAGTTCGACGATCTCCACGAGCCTGGTTTCCGGGTTGACACCGGAGGGTAGCATACCATTGGCAGTGAAGCTTTCCAGGTATTGGTTGTTGAATTCATAACGATGGCGGTGGCGCTCTGAGATGAATTCATTTTTGTAGATATTGAAAACCCGGGATTCTTTTTTTAGTTGACACGGGTAGGCACCAAGTCTCATTGTACCACCTTTTACATGGATTTTTTTTTGTTCTTCCATGATGTCAATGACTGGATCAGGGGTGTCCGGATCCATTTCCGTTGAGTGTGCGTCAGGAAGTCCCATCACATTTCTGGCAAACTCTATCATTGCACATTGCATGCCCAGGCAGATGCCGAAGAATGGGATGTTGTTTTTGCGCACGAATTCAATAGCCGCGATCTTGCCTTCTATCCCACGGTCGCCAAAGCCGGGAGCGACGATCAGACCTGTTAGGCCGGACATTTGTTCTGCTACGTTTTCGCTGTTAACCTGTTCTGAATGAATCATTTTAAGATTCACCTTGCAGTTATTGGCTGTACCGGCGTGTATAAGCGATTCAATGATCGACTTATAGGCATCCACAAGTTCTGTATATTTTCCCACCAGGCCAATGTTTACCAGTTTTGCGGGTGACTCAAGTTTCCTGATGAATTGACGCCAGGACTTCATTGCCGGCATCTTTCTGGCTGACATCTTGATTTTTCTCAGCACCACAGTATCCAGCTTTTCTTCCTGCATCAGCAGGGGCACTTTGTAAATGCTGTTCGTGTCGATGGATTCAATCACTGATGAGGCATCTACATTGCAAAACAGGGCAATTTTATTGCGTATGTTGTCATTCAAGGGTTTCTCTGTGCGACAAACCAGGATGTCGGGCTGCACACCATATTCCAGCATCGTTTTGACGGAGTGTTGCGTAGGTTTTGTTTTCAGTTCCTTGGCTGCGGCAAGGTAGGGCACCAGGGTGAGGTGTATGACCAGGCAGTTGTTTCCCAGCTCCCATTTGAGTTGCCTGATGGCTTCAATATATGGCAGAGACTCAATGTCACCCACGGTTCCGCCAATCTCCGTCAGCACAAAGTCATATTGCCCTTTTTCTCCTAACAGCTTGATGGAATGTTTTATTTCATCGGTAATGTGCGGTATTACCTGCACTGTTTCACCGAGATAGTCACCACGTCTTTCTTTTTCTATCACAGCCTGGTAAATCCGGCCTGTAGTCACATTATTGGACTGTGAGGTGGATATGTTAAGGAAGCGTTCATAGTGGCCAAGGTCGAGGTCTGTTTCTGCCCCGTCTTCGGTTACATAGCATTCTCCGTGTTCATAGGGGTTCAGCGTACCCGGATCAATATTTATGTAAGGGTCCAGTTTTTGAATGGTGACGCTGTATCCCCTTGCCTGCAGCAGCTTAGCCAGCGAGGCTGATATGATTCCCTTGCCCAGGGAAGAAGTAACACCGCCGGTGACAAATATATATTTCGTTTTTCTTTCAGTACCCGCCATAAAATGTTGTTTAGGTGTTGCCAGCAATAAATAAAAATCCCACGGCCAACTGTTGCCCAAATGGTCAGTATGGCATCACAGGAAATAAAAACATAAAATAATGATGCGAAAGTAAGAAAAGATCAGCACATGTGCTTAATCCTTCTTAAGTTTAATGGATTCTTTTTCTTTCTCTTTTTCTGCCATTTCAGATGGTGCGATCAAATTCTCTCCGGTTTTTTCCTTGATGATCTTTTCTCGCTCTATGATGCTGTCGTCATCTTTGTTTACTTTTTCCTTGATGATCACATCTCTTTTTTCTTCTGTTTCCTTAGGCCAGAAGCCACAGCCACCGGTTTTCTTGATCAAATAGTAGCCTGCTGAAAGTGCGAGAATGACGACAGCGATGCCAATGGTTTCCAGCCCTGAATATTTATCATAATCCATCACGATGATCTTGCGGGAAATGGCAATAATTGCAACCAGCATAACCACTTCGACGTGAATGACGTGTTCACGGAAATAGACTTTTATGGTGTCGAGTAGTTCTATGCCTATCAGCACAAGCAGAAATACGCCAAAGACATTCAGCAGGTTGTCGAGGTTAATGATGAAATAGCCTTCGCCGGGTTCTGTAATGGCCTTGTAAAACACGTAGCCCAGTTCGATGGTAGCCACTACCAGCAAAACTGACATCAGGGCGATGAGGGTTTTGATTATGTAGCGTTCAGTTGTTTGAACTGCCTTTTTGAGCTTTGGAGGGGTGTTGTCTTTGTATCCCATATCGTCGAACTTTGAACTGTTTCGTATGGTCTGTTAACTTTGTTTTTTGAGCCTGGAGATATAATCCAGTGGTTTAACAGCATTAAAAACGGCACTACCGGCTACCAGGATGTTTGCACCTGCTTTCAGCAGTGCTGATGCATTGTGCTCATCAACACCGCCGTCCACCTCGATGAGCAATGCCGGATTCAATGCTTTGCGCATTTCATCAAGCCTTTGTAAACGAGTGTATGTGGAAGCAATGAACTGTTGTCCTCCAAAGCCCGGATTTACAGACATCAGCAAGGCATGGTGTACGTCTGGCAGGATGCCTTCAAGCAGCTCTACATTGTTATGCGGGTTAATGACAACCCCGGCCTTCATGCCAAGCTTTTTAATCCGGTTGATGGTGCTGTGCAGGTGGGTGCAGGTTTCATAATGAACACTCAGCCAGTCTGCGCCAGCATCCTTGAAACTCTCGAGGTAGCGATCGGGGTCATTGATCATCAGGTGCACGTCCAGCGGTTTCCGGGCGATTGACTTGATCTGTTTGATGATGGAAAAGCCAAATGAGATGTTAGGGACGAATTGACCATCCATCACATCAACATGAAAAAGATCTGCCTCACTCTGGTTGACCATTTCAACCTCTTCTCCCAAACGAAGGAAGTCGGCAGCAAGCAATGATGGTGCTACAAGGTGCTGCATCGGTGTGTTACTTTAGAAATTATAACTTTTTTTAGCTTACCCGAGATAGGTGCGCAATATTTTGCATTTTGAGGCCTGTTTCAGGTGGCGCAGCGCCCTTTCCTTGATCTGCCTGGCTCGCTCCCTGGTCAGGTGAAGCTTTTCGCCTATCTCTTCAAGACTATGCGGTGGCATGTCGTTGAGCCCAAAAAAAAGCCGGATCACATCAGCCTCTCTTTCGGGTAATGTGGATATGGTACGCTCTATTTCACTTTTCAACGAGTCGTATAGCAGGTTGTTTTCAGGGGTGTTGCTCTTTTCGTCAGTTTGCAGTATTTCATACATGTCTGATTCTTCTCCTTCGAGCAGGGGTGCATCCATTGACAAATGCCTTCCGGAATGTTTGAGCGCATCCTTTACTTCATCAACAGTGATGTCAAGCATTTCAGCTATCTCATCAGGATTTGGTTCGCGTTCATGTTTTTGTTCGAGCTGGCTGAATGCCTTGTTAACCTTGTTGATGGTGCCAATCTTGTTCAGTGGAAGTCTGACAATCCTGGCCTGCTCGGCAAGCGCCTGCAAGATGGATTGCCTGATCCACCAAACCGCATATGAAATGAATTTGAAGCCCCTGGTTTCGTCAAAACGCTGTGCCGCTTTGAGCAGGCCCATGTTGCCTTCATTGATAAGATCGGGGAGGCTGAGTCCCTGGTTTTGGTATTGTTTTGACACGGATACCACAAAGCGCAGGTTGGCCTTGCAGAGTTTTTCAAGGGCTTGCTTGTCACCTTTTTTAATGAGTTTTGCTAACCTCACCTCCTCTTCGGCAGATATCAAACCCACCCTCGCAATCTCCTGAAGGTACTTATCCAGTGATGCGGTATCCCTGTTTGTGACTTGTTTTACAATTTTAAGCTGTCTCATGGAAATACCTTTCTTGGATAATTATCCAATAATAGTACGCATTTTTGATCAATGAGGTTGCACCAAGCCGCATTTTTAACACAGATCCTGCATCTGACAATTGGTATTATGCCGAATGCGGGACAACTGCTATTTGCGTTCGCGGGGCAGCAGGGCCTTGCGCGAAAGCTTCAGTTTGCCTGTTTTCTTGTCAACGTCAAGGAGCTTCACTTCTATCTCATCACCAACTTTATATCCGCTATCTTCAACTTTTTCAAGCCTGCGCCATTCAATTTCACTGATGTGCAGTAAGCCTTCCTTTCCGGGAATGATCTCAACAAACATTCCGAAAGAAACGATGCTCTTGATCTTTCCTTGGTAAATTTCACCAATTTCAGGAACAGCAATGATGCTTTTGATGCGGTTTACGACGAAATCAATTGAAGATTTGTTTTCGGATACGATGTCAACCACTCCATATTCGCCAACCTCTTCAATTACGATGGTGCTGCCACTTTCTTTCTGAAGCTCTTGAATGACTTTGCCTCCGGGTCCAATGACGGCACCGATGAATTCTTTCGGGATGGTCATCTTCACGATACGCGGAACGTGTGGTTTGTAATCGGCCCTGGGCTCACTGATGGTCTTTTGCATCTCATTGAGAATATGCAGGCGACCTTCTTTGGCTTGCAAGAGTGCCTCTTCCAGTACTTCAAAGCTCAGGCCTTCAATCTTGATGTCCATCTGACAGGCGGTTATGCCTTCCGTAGTGCCTGTTACTTTAAAATCCATGTCGCCGAGGTGGTCTTCATCACCAAGGATGTCTGAAAGCACGGCATATTTACCTGATTCCGGATCTGCTATCAAGCCCATGGCAATGCCTGATACTGGTTTGGTGATCTTGACACCGGCGTCCATAAGTGCCAGTGTACCTGCACACACGGTGGCCATTGATGAGGACCCGTTTGATTCAAGGATGTCTGAAACTACGCGAATGGTGTAAGGGTTGTCGTTGCCATTGGGCAGGATGGGTTTAATGGCACGCATGGCCAGGTTGCCGTGGCCAATTTCGCGACGACTGGTAAAGCGCATCATTTTGACTTCACCTGTACAGAAAGGTGGGAAGTTGTAATGCAGCAGGAATTTGCTCTTACCTTCAATCACGGCTCCATCAATGGTTTGTTCGTCAAGCTTGGTGCCAAGGGTGACGGTTGTCAGCGATTGTGTTTCACCACGTGTAAAAACAGCTGAGCCGTGTGCGGCTGGCAGGTAGTTCACTTCCGACCAGATGGGGCGAATTTCTTCCGGCTTGCGACCGTCAATGCGCTTGCGCTCATCCAAAACGAAGTTACGGATGGCCTTCTTCTGGATGTCGCTAAAGTATTCGCTGACGAGCCCGCCTTTTTCTTCCAGCTCCTCTTCTGTCATACTTTCAAGGAAGGCAGTTTTTATATCTTCGTAAGCCTGCTTTCGTTCTTGTTTGATCACAATGCACTGGCTTGTAATGTCATAAATCTTATCGTAAAGCTCCTTCTCCATTCTTTCGCGGAGCTCTGCATCTTCTTCTATCGGAGGATATTCCCGCTTATTTTGTGCTTTTTCTACCTCTTTTGCAAGCTCGATCTGAGCCTCACACTGAATCTTAATGGCTTTGTGAGCATATGCAATGGCTTCAAGCATTTCCTGCTCCGATACCTCCTTCATTTCACCTTCAACCATCACGATGTTGTCAATGGTGCCAGCCACGATCATTTCAAGATCAGCTTTTTCGAGCTCGGCCATGCCCGGATTGACTGTAAACTCTCCGTCGATTCGTGCCACGCGCACTTCTGAAATGGGTCCGTTGAAAGGGATGTCAGATACGCCGATGGCCGCTGATGCTGCCAGGCCTGCCAGTGCATCGGGCAAGGTGTCTTTACCTGCTGAGATCAGCGATATTAGTACCTGTGTTTCAGCCATGTAGTTGTCTGGAAACATGGGGCGCAAAGCCCTGTCAACCAGTCTTGAGATGAGTATTTCGTGCTCAGAGGGGCGTGCTTCCCGCTTGAAAAAGCCACCGGGGAAACGCCCTGCTGCAGCGTATTTTTCCTGGTAATCAACAGAAAGCGGCAAAAATGATTGCCCTTCCTTTACGTCTGTTCTTGCTACTACGGTTGCCAATAGCATGGTGTCGCCCATCCTGAGCACCACCGAACCATCAGCTTGTTTGGCTAGCTTGCCGGTTTCCAATGTAATCACCTTGCCGTCGCCAAGGTCAATCGTCTTCTGAATTCCAATGTTTTTGTTCATCTTCTTGTTTTTTTCTTAATATATATATCGATCTTAAATATGTTGAAAAAAAAACAGGCAACTATAAATAATTGCCTGTTTTCTCCAAAAATCAATTACTTTCTTAAATTCAGCTTCTTGATAATCGCCCTGTAACGCTCAATATCGTTATTTTTCAGGTAGTTGAGAAGCTTCCTTCTTTTTCCAACCAGCAGGATCAGTGAACGCTGGGTGTTTTTGTCTTTCTTATTCTTTTTCAGATGCCCTGTCAGGTGGCTGATTCTATGTGTAAAAAGCGCTACCTGGCTTTCCGGTGAACCGGTATCGGCTTCATTGCCACCGTGTTCAGCAAAAATATTCTTCTTTATCTCCGAAGTTAAATACATAAATGTAGATGATTTGTGTTTCTTTTTTTATTTGTTTTTCCTTTATAAACAGGCCTGCAAAAGTACAAAGATTTATTTATTTTAACAAGCTTTTTTCTTAATTATCACAAATTAATGCAGGGATGTATCAGCAGGATACTTTTAGTTATGTCGCAAACGCTGAATTGACAGGTAGTCCAGGTAATAAAGGAATCTTATTGAAAAGCTGTTGATCTGTGGTTGCCCAAGCATGTTGTCAAGGTTTTCGAAATAGTTTGCATAAATATTGCTGCTTCTGCTGTCAATGATGTTCTTCCATGCAATGGTCATACGGCTGCCGGGAGCAAAATGCCAGGTGATCATCATATCGATGGTGAAGGCGTTATAGTTTATGTCGCTGATGTTAAGGTCATCTGAAACCGGCTTAAGCCTTCCGTCGGTTTGCAGGAAATAATAACTGCCGTTGTAATCAACCCGCGACCAATAGTGCCGCAGGTTAAAATTAAGGGAAAGCCTGTTGTTAAAAATGTAAGTTGTTTTGAATGTGTTGACGGTAGTTGGCGATTGCCGCCTGCCAAAATACACTGAGTCGGCATTCAGTTGCATCACATATCCAATGTCGTTTGTTTTTTTGTTATACTCAAAACGATAGGCCATGTTGAATTTATCATTTACCCTTAAAGTTGGCTGCAGCATAAAACTGTATTCATCCTGGGGCTGATCGGCATTGATCCGTTCGAAGCCCATGTTTCCGTCAAAGTATATTCTTTTGCGGTAATCTGATGACCAGCTAAGGTGGGTATTCCAGGCATCCTCCGTCCGGTAGAAACGGCCGGGGGCCCTGGGTTCAAAGTAGTCGCGCTCACCTCTCGGACTGTAAGTGTTGCGCCAGTTTATGAAGAATCTTGTATCAAACAACACCCTGAATGTATATTGCATTTGCAGGCCTGTGAAATTTTCAGGATCATAAAGCCTTGAATGATTGATGCTGAAGGAGTTTGTTAGAGTCCATATCCTCCAAAAAGGGTCAAAAATGTTGTGGCTTGCCGAAAAGGAATTGTTAACCTGGTTGTTTCGGCGCAGGAATCCCATATCATTCTGGTCGTAGTCGTTGCTGATCACATTGCGGCTGTAGTTGTATTGCCAGGTGCCGCCAAATTTCCCCATCCTGACATCATATTTATGGCCATAAACATTGTCACTGCCTGAAAGATACTGTTGGCTTACTGCCCCTGAGCCGCTTATGCGAAACATATTGCTCTGGTCCATGATCCTGAACTCAGTGCCGGTCACATTGGATGTATAATCTTTTTCGGCACCGGCTACATTGGTGTTGATCAGGCTGATAAATGAGTTGTTTTTCAGGCTTTGGTCAACCACGACCAGGTTGTAATTTGTGAAATTCTGTGTGCTTACTGACCGTTTTTGTCCTGTGATGGTGTCTTTAAGGATGGCTTCTGATGGGGCCGTCATGGCGTTGAATATGCCTATGCCGAGTCCGCCCGAAGTGCGGCCCGATAATTTTGAAGCATTGATGAGGCGCGTTTCAAGAGGGTTTTCCAGCAATACCTCATTGGTGTCAAGCTGCTGTGCCGCCCGACGATAATTCCTGGGTTGTGCCCCGATTCTGCGCGAATAAAACAGGTCTGCTTTCTCAAAAAGCTCCGTACCTTCAGTAAAGAACTGCCTGTTTTCATCATATTTGACCTCAAAAGGGGAGAGGTTAAGTACCTTGGCATCCGACTGCACTTGTCCGAAGTCAGGAATCAGGGTAACATCCATTGTAAAGCTTGGGCTGATGCCTAGCTTCAGGTCCATGCCACCGTTGAAGGAGTTTGCCCAACCCTGATCAGCACCGTTTTTTTCCATATAATTGGAAATGTAAGGATACAGGGCGATTCGCGGAGGTGGTTTCACACCGCTGATGCCGTTCATTTGCCCCATGGAAGCCACGGGATCTCCTATTCTGCGATCCACAAAGTTCCAGCTTGATAATTCTCGCTTGCGCCTGATCTCACGCCAGAAGTTGATGCCCCAGGTTTGTATCTCCCCTTTTGGGAATCGCAGTGCGGAGTAGGGTATTTCCATTTCCACGATCCAGCCATCATCCGTAATGCTGTGCTTGCTGACCCATACGGCATCCCAGTTGGTATCGCCGCGGGAGCCACCTCCCGACATGTTGCTGTCGGTTTGCACGCCGGATGCAGAGACCTGGAAGCGAAAACCATTGATGCCGTCGTTGAAAGGATTGATGTCAACATAGAAACGGTCTGCATTCAGGTTATCTCCAGAGTTGCGCAAACCCATTTCTTGCAGGATGCTGTCGGGTGCAGGGTCAAACATCCTGGCTGCGATGTAAATGGCCCCGTCATTATACAGCACCCTGACTTCGGTGTCAAAACTTGCACGCCTGTCGTTGTGTGGCTCATATTGATGAAAGTCTGAAGCTGCATTTGCCTTTTGCCAAACAGCATCACGAAGCGTTCCGTCCATTTCGGGTGGAAGCGATGTTCTGACTGCCAATATCTCACGACGCTCCACAGATGCGCTAGATATCTGCCAGCCAGTTAAAAGAAAAAACAAGGGAAACAAAAATGCAGAAAACCTCATATCTTCCAGCCCAACAGATTCCAGAAATGGAGTTGCCAAATACTAATTATGAAGAGTAAGGTTGCGAAGCTGTAGAATAACCGGCTCGCAGCGCGGATATTGGGGGTTTTCCACACGACAAGGCTATTCCAGATCATCAATAATATAAAGGGAATCGCTGCCAAGGGAAAAAACAGTGCAATACGCATTGCCTTCGGTATCCCAAATACAATATCCGTGCCGCTGCTACTTGATACTATGATCAGCACTAAAAAGATCATAAAAAACAAAGCAGCAAAAAAGGCAGTAACCTTGGTGAAAGGAGGTAGTGGATGCGGTGTACGTGGGGTTTTGTCATACCTCCTTCTAATGAAATACATCCATGGCCAGGCCAGAAGAATAAACAAGCTTACGACTATTGTGAGGGCGAGTAACAGCAGATGCAGTCCAGGTTCGTATATGGTTTTCATTCTGTCGAAAGCGAGTATTGGGAGGTTGCTGATGTACATTTTCTCAGCTTTTCCTTTGTCTGAAAGGTCAAAGGCTATAAAAATGTTGTCGGAAGCAATGTAAAAGCTTGTGCTATCGACCGGGGCCATTTTTTTCAGCTCTCCTTCAAAATCTTTTATGGCGAGAGATGTATTGTCAAGGCTTATTTCCAAGGTGTTCATAAAGCCGATCAATTTAAGCAGATCCGTGTGCGGGCGGCGGTTAGGAATGTATTTTCCCGTAAAACCTGCCAGGTATTCTTCGGTGAGATGCATCGGCTCGGGCTGTGTTTCCGGTGCAGGAAAAAACCGTTTGACAAACTGGGTGATTACGTCAACATAAGTGCTTCCACCGCTCTCGCTGTTGAACGACATGAACACACCTGTTTCATATTCAGGGAAAAGGGCCAGCAGTGAGTGAAAAAGGAAGGTGTTGCCCCCATGACCAATGATCTGAACATGGGGCATGCTAATATCCATAAAACCGTGAAGAGCCGGATTCATAAACGGAGCATGCTGAAGTACAGGTTGTTTCATTATGGCATATGTTGCAGAGTCCATCAGGCTGATGGTGTCTTTTCTGGCATTGTTGAGCAAGGCATCCATAAATATGAGCATATCTTTCGCGGTGGTACTTGCGCCACCTGCACCTGCCATTGGAACGACCTCAAAGCCCTGGGCCTCAAAACGGCCGTTGCGGAATGCGTATCCATTCGACATATGCGTCTTCAGTTTGTCAGGAATGGGTTGCCTGAAAGTTGTAGAGCGCATACCCAGCGGCTCCAGGATGTTTTCTTCCACATACTCTTCAAAAGCTTTGCCAGAAACGAGTTCGACAAGATATTGAGCCAGGCCGGTTCCGTGGTTGCTATATGCTGCCTCCTGCAAGGGCGGGAAAATCCTTTTGGGTATGTTATTTTGAAAAATTTGTTCCAGTGGAGGTATGGGGGCATCTTCGCGGATGAAAAGCTCCAGCAGGATGTCTTCAAAGCCGGGTGTGTGCGATAAGATGCTGCGTAACGTAATGGGTTCTTCGAAGGTATCCGGAATCGAGAAGGCGGAAACGTAAGCATTGATGTCGGTGTCCAGATCGAGTCTTCCTTGTTCAACTTGTTGCATGACAGCTATCCAGGTGAAAAGCTTTGAAATGGAACCAATGCGAAAAATGCTTGTTTCGGGATCAACCTTAATTTTTCTTTCCACGTCTGCATAGCCATAGCCCTTGAGTAAAAGTGTTTCGCCCCTGTGCATGATGCCCAAGGTGGCACCGGCAATTTTTTGCTTGTCCATGTAGGCCAGGATGATGCCTTCCATGAAGGCTTCCAGTTCGCCAATATTTTCCAGGTTGTGGGCTTGCAGATCAGTGGTTTGCTGCTGGTTGGCATGGCCGGAAACGCCCGGCAGGCATGTGACCATGATCATGAATAAAAAAGCAGGCAGAAGTTTGCCATTTATATATCGCATAGGATAATAATTTGTCGATTAGGACTGTAAAATTAGCAAAGCTTGTTGAAACAAGATTGTTCTAAAGTAAAAATAATCATTTTATTAACATATTTATAGAAATCCCATTCGAACTTATTCAAGCGGCGAAATATGTTTTTTCAAAAATTGGAAGAGAAAGGCCTGGAGGAGAAGCTGAAGTTGCAGATGTTAGAGTTCAACTTTGCCGTTGATCTTTTCGAGCATCAGGTAAATTTCATCTACGCAGCCTCCGCACATCGTGCCGGCGGTTGTTGCATCGCCAACGTCTTCAATGGTTTTGAGCTGTTGTTCGCGTATGGCTTTTTCTACCTCGCCATAGCTTATCTCGTTGCAGGTGCAAATGATGGTGTCTGGGTTCATAGGCTTATGGTTCATTGTTACGGGTTTCTGGTTACGGGTTTCTGGTTTCTAATTTCTAATTTTTGGTTGATGGTTTCTGATCGATGATGTTTTTCCTTTGAGGCGCGACTGTATTGGCCGGGCTTGACCGGCCAGCAAAATAACCCAGGGTGTGCTGTAGGCGACGACACTGGGGTCGTCCGCAATCAAAAAGGCGGTGGCCACAATGCGGTAATGACATAATGTTCTTTATTCATTGTTTTTTTGCGCTCTTTGCGAGGAACAAAAAATTCCACGCAAAGGCCGCAAAAGTTTCTCACGCAAAGGTGTCATTAGTAGTCCCTCAGTATGAGCAAAATACAGCTCGAGATCAAATAACTTCAAAAACAAGTTACATAAGAGCGATAGCGAAGAATCTCTCAGCCCAAACAAATCCTTCACTCCGCTATGCTCCATTCAGGATGACAATCTGCCGCGAACCTTCCAGCTTCCAGCTTCGGGCTAACAAGATTTCCGGGGTAAAAATACAAATTATTTATCGGCGGCTTTCACTGCCAGGGTCATTAAATACTTGTCATATCCATTCTTCTTTGATCACTTCGCCTTGCAGACTTACTGTTATGGCTTTAACCGGCACTTTTCGGTTTGCTCTTTCGCTGGCCAGTTGTGCCATTTGCAGCAATCCTGAGCAGCAGGGTACCTGCATTTTCATTACGGTTAACGTATTGATGCTGGCATCGTTGATCATTGCAGTCAGTTTGTCAATATAAACTTCTTTGCCCTGATCAAGCTTCGGGCAGGCAATCGCCAGGCCCTTCCCTGCCAAATATTTGCTGTGAAAATTGCCCATCGAAAAAGCTACGCAGTCGGCAGCTAACAACACATCCGCATTTTGAAAATATGGGGCTTGCGGGTTGAGCAGATGAAGCTGCACAGGCCACTGCCTGAGCATGGAGCTTTGCTCTGTTTGGTTGTTTACCTCCACCGCCCTCGCAGGCTTTTCAAAATCCATCATTTGGGATCCGGGACAACCGCCAAAATGAACCTGACCATTCTTTAAGGATCTTTTAATATCATTATCAGTAACTTGCGAAGTGCCTTCGTGATCTTGTTTGCTCATAATGGGATTATTGTTAAATGGTTTTAGTTTCGTTAGGTTTACCTTGAGCTTGTGCTCTTTGATGTATTGTATGCCTTGTTCCACAAATTCTGTTTGCAGATGGTCAATTAAATGGTTAAGGTGTGCGATTACGGTAGCTTCACCTTTTGGTGAAATCCTTTCCATTACTTTGTATTCGTCATAAGGTTCGGCCTCTCTTTCTTCGAGCGTGATGGCCGCAACCGGGCATTCGGGGATGCAAGCCCCCAGTCCGTCGCAATACAGGTCGCTGATCATGCGTGCTTTTCCGTCAATCAGCTGCAAGGCGCCCTCGTGGCAGCCCTCAACGCAAAGACCACATCCGTTGCAGAGGTCTTCGTCTATTTTAATTATGGTTCGTTTCATTGGTTCATAGTTTATGGTTCATGGTTGCTGGTTGCTGGTTACTGGTTTCTGGTTTCTGGTTTCTGGTTACTGGTTACGGCCGAGATAAATACATCCGTTTTTTCCGGCAACAAGATGGGCAACGGCGCGGGTGATCTTGCGCGTCACAAATGTCTCACCCCGCCGCGGG
>SKOK01000040.1 GCA_007120085.1 Bacteroidales bacterium
CACCGATCGCCAATCGGTAATCGAAATTCGGTATATTTGCATCCGCAAAATCCGTTGCACTTTAACCGCAGCAAATGAAAGCAGATAGCAAACCGCAGGGAATTCACTGGCTGGCATTGTCATTGCTGGTAATCGTTTGGGGAAGTTCCTTTATATTGATCAAGCGCGGGCTGGTGAGTTTCAGCAGCATGGAAGTAGGTGCATTGCGCATCGCCATATCGTTTCTCGTCTTGTCGCCTTTCGTCTTGAAGCATCTGAAAAAAGTGCCGCGGCGCAAGCTTGGATACTTCATCCTTGCTGGCGTCATAGGTAATGGCTTGCCCCCCTTTCTTTTTGCCAAAGCGCAAACCGTCATCGATAGTTACATGGCTGGCGTGCTGAATTCGCTGACGCCTTTATTTACCCTGCTGGTTGGTGTGTTGTTTTTTGGGATACGTACCAGGTGGTTGAATGTGTTGGGTGTGATAATCGGCCTGGGTGGAGCCATCGGGTTGTTAACAGCATCAAACGGCGCCCAGCTTAACAATGTATGGTATGGGCTATTCGCAGTGGCAGCAGCCGTTTGTTATGCAATCAACATGAATCTTGTCAAACAGTATCTTTCCGGTTTTGATGCGCTGACCATCACATCCGTGGTGTTCATGTTCATTGGCATTCCTTCTCTGGTCTATCTGTTTGCCGGAACCGGTTTTCTGAATACACTGGCTAATGATTCCGAGGCCTGGGGAAACCTGGGCTACATTGCCATCCTTGCAGTACTTGGTACCGCAGTGGCAATGATCATTCACAACTGGCTTATCAAGCAAACATCAGCCTTGTTTACCTCAACGGTAACCTACCTGATGCCGGTAGTTTCAATTGCCTGGGGCCTTGTTGACGGAGAAAGTTTTTTGGTGGCATACCTGCTTTGGATCATAGTGATCCTTGCCGGGGTTTATATGGCAAACAAAAAACGCAAGCCTGCAGTCAGTGCGAAAAACACACATTAGGGTTTATTGCTTTTGGTTTTGAGCCTTTGCATTTTATCCCATCCGAAAAGAAAAATCCCTGTAAAGATCACGCCAAAAACGATGCCAACGTAAGGACTTACTCCTTCAACGGGCTCACCCAGTGCACGATATATGCCATAAAAGAGTGCACTCAGCCCCATCATCAGCATTGAAAAAAAGAGAAATTGATCAAAGATCTTTTCAAGACGAGTAGGTTTATATTCAGAGGGCGGATCACCATAACTATAGGCATAATAAGCTCTTGGGTTTGGCTGGGTGGTTTGTCCGGGGCGATAATAAACCTTTTGATTAAAGCTTCCATTGCTGATGCGCAAGTCATACAAACGACGACTGTTGGAGTCCTTCAGCACCTGGTAAGCTTCGTTGGCTAACTGAAATTCGTGTTTGGCCCTCATGTCTTTATTGATGTCAGGGTGCAAAAGCTTTGCACGGCAGCGAAAAGCTTTGCGGATAGAAGCCTCCGTTGCGTCTTTATTTACACCCAGTACCCGGTAATAATCCATATGTGCCAAAACCCAATATGTCGTTCTTACTGAATTGCGAAGTTATACAACCGTTTTGAAAAAAGCAACAAAAAACATTACCTGAATGATAAACCCAGTCCGACTGAAAACAAACTATAGTTTGCTTTCGTATAGTCGGCGTGGATAGTGATTACAGCCAGTTTAAATCTGATGCCTCCGGTGTACTGCAGCCCCGAAAAGTTTCGAAAGTTAAGCCCGATGGGGTTCTCGTGATCTTCAATGGATACAGTTGTTGTGCCGTTGCTCCTGTCAGCATCAATAAGCGGATAAATGCCGGTCAGATCAACGGAAGTTTCAGAGTTGCTATATCCTATCCCGCCGTAAAAAGTGATTACCGGCAGATCATATGACAACAAGGCCATGGCTGAGTAACCCTCCATATTCACATCCAGGCGCTGGTCATCATAATGATCCTTCCCGCCCTGGATAGGGATTCCGTCTATGTAGTTCCCATAAATGCTTTTTTGGAAATCAATGTCGGCAGAGGATAATACCCTGGTATAAGCTCCGGTAATTGATGCATTTAGAAAAGGGAGACGTCGTAAGCCAGGTATGTGTTGCAATACGTCATATTTAAAACCTGCACCCCATAGATAAAGTTGCATGTCCTGGTAAGCGTACTTTGGAATGAATCTGCCCATCAACTCAATCCCTCCGGGAATGCCGATACCTGCTTTTATCATTGGCAATGGATATGCCGGAATGTTTAGCCCCTCCACTGATTCAAACTCAATGAGGCTAAGATCTGCATCGTCATGGTAAAATACAAGCATTGGCCCCGGGTTACGGCTGCCTGAGATTGTCGGGGCAATTGATGACTGCCCTGGATCCCGGAGCCTGAGTGTGGTTAAACCCAACTCTCGCAGGTCAAAGCTCTTGGCCGCCTCCGGAGGGAGTGCAGCTGTCAGGGTTAATGTGATATCGAAACCAAGGACTTTATGCACTTTCGCAGTATTGTTCCATCCACCATTCAAATTGGCTCCCATAGCATTGCCAAGCGGCTCCAGGTATGCTTGTATGAGTTTTTCGCCGTCATCAATGCCCCCTTTGATGAATTGAACCACCTCTGACTGCGCCCTCAGTTGACCGTTCGCCAACAAGAGCAGTAAACCTGCCATAAGACTTACAAAAGCTTTTCCTGTTTTCATATGTTTATATTTGCGTAAGTGATTGTATGCTTGCGTCTTGTATTTCTTCCTTAGATGGCGAATGGATGTTAGATTTTAGAAGTTAGATTTTCTTTTTTCTAACCTCAAACCTCTAACTTCCAACCTCGGGTTTGCATAATCATCCCCCTGTTTGTCAAGATCCCTGTTCACGAAGGGTCAGGATTTCCAATATGGGCGTTTTATTTGTGTTTTTGTATGCGTTTGATTTTCTTAGAAATGAAGATTATCAAACGGGGTTCATATTTGGATATATTCTTTTTGGACAGGATTCAAATATATAAAAAAATTGATTAAGAACACGTACGAAGGATATCTTTTTTCAGAGCTTGCCGATTATTATTCCAAGAACTCCGGCTGCAGCAAATTCTTGAAATATGCTCGCTGTTCCGTGTTTAACTGTCGGTTGTAGTCAAGTGCTTTGAAATACTTCTTTTCAAGCACACTGACAAGGTCTGGCATTGACAAAACGGATGCAATGTGATGATGGTAGTAAAGGTAAATCAGATTTTCCGGGTACATTTCTGTTAACCAGGATGCATAGTCCATGGCTTTTTCAGGACGATCTTCGAGGTCAAGGTAAATGCGCATTAAAAAATACCGTGCTTCTGTATGCAACACTTTATCGTCTTGATCGGCAGCCATTTGCAAGTGTTTGAGGCCTAATGGCATACTTCCGCGCGGATGTAGCAACAAATAAAACCTGAACAATGGATGGTTTATTCTAATGTATTCTGTCATATAATTGTAAAGGCCGGAAGTAAGCAGGAAGGCGGGATATTCCTCTTCGCGTCCAAGTGATGCACCAATATGCCTAATTGACTTATTTAGGTTGCGATATGCCCGGAAATAATCACCCTGCATCAATTCCAGCCTTAGCTGGTAGGCATGCACATGGATCAGAAAAAACAATTGCTCGTCGCGGAGGTGGTTTGGCGACGATGCATTGATGAGCTGTTCGGCATGCAATAAATTGCTGATGTAATCAGCCCGGATCTCAGCATTCTGCTCCTGGCTGATCATACTCCACCAGTGGTAGCTGGCCCTGGCCATCGCCGGAATGTAGTCACTGGCATGTTTTGTCTCAAGTTCGGAAATGATGGAGTCGGCATCAAGAAAGCGGAATTGGTAAAGTTTATGCAATGCAAGCTGCACCTGGCTTTTACTGTCTGTAGCGAGGCAAGTACCGGCAGGAAGCCCTGTAATAATTAAAAGCAAAGATAAAAGATGCAACAGGTGCGGCTTCATTCTCCGTGTTTAAAATTTATAACTGCAACGGCTCAAAATGCCTGACAAATATACGAACTATGGAATAACAAATCTTATCATGATGGTATCCAGTGAATCTTGCAGATATGCTCATTAAAATATTTTCACAGAAAGCCTTGTTTCTAACAAAAAAAATTCCGTACTTTGCACTCCTTTTTGAAAATAGTTTATCCGCAATCAATAAATAGCATATAAAATGTCACGTATTTGTCAAATTACAGGAAAAAAACCCATCACGGGTCATCATGTTTCGCACTCGAACATTAAAACAAACCGTTGGTTTTTTCCCAACATCCAGACCAAAAGGTTTTTTGTACCAGAGGAAAACAGATGGGTAACCCTAAAAGTATCAGCAGCAGGGATACGCAACATCAATAAGAAGGGTATTTCTGCCTGCATGAAAGAAGCCAGGGAAAAAGGCTATCTGAAAAAATAGGACAACTGGCTAATGGATTATAAGCTGTTGCATAATTATTTGCAACAGCTTTTTTTGTGCGCAACAATAAGGATAATATCTTGTTAAAGTATTATAAGAGTTTTAAAATGATTGCATTCTGTTTTCCGTTCTTCATAAAACATATTACTTTTATATTTTAATGATGCAATGATATGAAAGGGATGATCCGGCCTTTATGTTTTCTTGGGATCGCTTTGGCAGCCTTGATGCTGAGTGCCTTTAACACAGAGCGTCCACCGCGCCGGGTGATACAATTTTCAGGACTTGTTGTCACTGGCGACAGCCTGAAGCCCTTGCCTTACAGTACTGTTTGGGTCAAAGGCACACGCCGGGGAACAACCACCGACTATTATGGTTTCTTCTCTATGCCCGTATATGAGAACGACACCCTGCGTTTCACATCCATAGGATACAAAGAGGCTTTTTATGTAGTCCCTGACACCTTGACCAGGCATCGTTACTCGGCAGTGCAACTGATGACACGCGATACCATTTACCTTTCTGAAACGGTTGTCTATCCCTGGCCCACGCGTGAACAGTTCAGGCAGGCCTTCATACATACGGAGATTCCTGAAGACGACTATGACAGGGCAATGCGCAACCTGGCCCATGCGGAGATGCGTGAGCGCTTTGAGAAAATGCCGATGGATGGAGG
>SKOK01000185.1 GCA_007120085.1 Bacteroidales bacterium
GGGGGGAGATCGGCGGTCGCCGCAATGGATCCTTAATTGCCATGGAAACCGGCACAGCCATTGCATATTCCATTAACAGGCTGCAAGACAGGGGCACATTCTTTATCCATCCCAATGAAAAAGTATATGCCGGCCAGATCATTGGCCAGAATACCCGTCCGGACGACCTGGCCGTAAATGTAATACATACCAAGAAACTGTCTAACGTCAGGGCCGCCGGCAGCGACGAAAAAACGAATATCGCCCCACCCGTGAAATTCTCACTGGAAGAAGCCATGGAATACATTGCAGAAGATGAATACATTGAAGTAACCCCGGAATCCATAAGGCTACGCAAGATCCTTCTTGACGAAAATGACCGCAAACGCGCGAAAAAAAATATTTAATGTGAATATTTGCAGATGTGAATATTTGCAGATGTGTAGATGTATAGATGTGGAAATATATAGATGTGTGAATGTGTAAATCTGCAAATGTGAGGAGGTAATGCACGCCGGCAACCCTATGTCATTCCAGCATTGTGGCCACCGCTTTTTCGAGGGGGCTTGATAATCAGAGTGAAAGGAGACTCAGAACCAGCAACCAGACACCAGCAATAACCAACCATAAATCTGAGATTAGAAATCAGAAACCAGAAACCAGAAACTCCAAACTCCAAACTCCAAACTCTAAACTCTAAACTCCAAACTCCAAACTCCAAACTCCAAACTCCAAACTCCAAACTTAGAACCATGCACCACTTCACCATCCCCATATTCATCCCGATGGAAGGCTGCCGTTTCGATTGTGTGTTTTGTAACCAGCGGCAGATTACCGGCCAACAGCAACCAATGGGTGATGATGAGATCATCAATAAGATTGAATTGTTCCTGGAAACGATCCCCCCAGGAGACAACCATATTGAAATCGCGTTTTTTGGAGGAAGTTTTACAGGCTTGCCACTTGAACGGCAGAAGCACTACCTCGGGCTCGTGCAGCCCTGGCTAAAGCGAACGGATGTAAAAGGGATACGCTTGTCAACACGCCCTGATTACATTGATAACCAAATACTCAGCTTGTTAAAGGCATACGGTGTTACGGCCATTGAGCTCGGTGTGCAAAGCCTGGATCGAGAGGTTTTACGACAGTCGGGGAGGGGGCACACCGTTGAACAAGTGCGAACAGCTGCCAGGTTGGTGAAGCGTGCAGGGTTTTTATTGGGTTTGCAAATGATGCCGGGGCTGCCGGGTGATACATTGGAGAAGTCAATGGCGACGGCCAGGGATATTATCGCCCTTGGAGCAGAAACCACACGCATTTACCCAACCCTGGTGATCAGGCACACACATTTGGAGAAGCTCTGCCACCAAGGGAATTATTCGCCTTTGACGCTTGATGAGGCCGTGGAATGGTGCAGCCGGATCGTACCTTTGTTTGAGGAGGCCGGCGTCAACATCCTGCGCCTTGGGTTGCATGCATCAGAGGGCATACTGAAAGGTGAAGACCTGGTAGCCGGTCCTTTTCATGTGGCGTTTGGTGAAATGGTCTATTCCAGGATATGGTACAATATCCTCAGGGATATTAAACCTGATCAGGCATCTGGCATTACGGTGTTTGTGCATCCCAGGCAGATGAACCAGGCCATTGGTCATCATGCCCTTAACCGGAAGTTCCTTGAAACAAAGTTCCTGAAAGCATCCTTCAAACCTGATGAAACTCTCAGATTTCGTGATTTTTATCACGTGCTCAAATTCGCTAAAATTAAAAAGAATAAAGGTGGAATGCGGTGAGCGCTATCTTACTGTTCAAACCAGCGATCATAAATGGCGTCATACGTGCCATCTGCCTGCATGGCATCGAGGGTTTCCTGCCATTGATTTACAATGGTCTCTGAAGTGCCATTGGAAAAGGAGATGTAAAAGTCTGATGACATCAAAACAAACTCCGGAATGACATCAGGAAAAGTGTATCCATTGGCGCGTAAAATGTCTGCAATAGTAATGCTCGTACAAACAAATGCGTCCACATTGCCGCTCATCAGGGCGTCAACTGCTGATCCTGGTTCTTCGAATGGTACCAGGTTTGTAAATCCGAGCGATTCAAGATGCTGATGCGAAAACCATGAACTGACTGTAGCAACTGCATCAAGATTCATGGCATCTTCAACATTGCTTATTGTGATATCTGAGCCTTGTTTTAAATAAAAATAGGTGTCGTTGGTTCCAATCGGACCAACCCATTGAAAGAGGTTTTCCCTGATGGGTGTCCTGTCCATCGTGAAAAGACAGAAATTCGGATTATGCAAAGCCATGTTGTAAGCATTGCCCCAGGTTGTCAAAGTGACTTTCTCAAAAATATTTTCTCTGTGCATGATCTCAAAAACAATATCTGCGCCAAAACCACTGATTTCACCAAAAGAATTCATAAAAGTAAGCGGAGGGTAGTCTTCAGTATATATTTGGATAGTACCCGGGTAATCAGAGGTATTCAGGTATTGTTGCGACAGATGCTGCAGGTATCCGCTGCTTTTTAGCCTGTCAATTTCGCCCTGGATGTCAGCAACTACATCATCAGGTACATTTTTATTGAAGGCAAAGTAGAGCAGATCGGTTTTGATGGGCCAAACACTTTTTACATTGTAGATGAGGTAACCCATATTCTCCAATGACGACTTGGCCGAGTGAATATCTGAGGGGAAAAGGTCGATTTCTCCATCCAGCAAATGCTGCAATGCTTCCTGTTGGTTATTGAAATAAACAAGGTTGGTAAATCCCAGTGATTCAAGGTGCAGGGTTATTGCATAGTCTTTGAGCACGCCAATGGCATCTGCAGCCCTGGCATCATCCATGGAGTTAATTGCGAGGTGGCTTTGCGATGACGCATAAAATCGCCACTCCAGGGCTGCAAACGGTCCTGCCCACTTGAAAAGGTCTATTCTCTCCGCATTTAATGCCATCGCAAAAAGCACAGCGTTATCCTGATTTTGCAACATGGCGTAGCCCTCTTCCCAGGGCAGGATGTCCACCTCAAATGGAATATCAAGACCACGTGCTATCTCTCTGAGCAAATCGGGCGCCAGGCCGGCAAGGTGCCCGTCTGATTCATAATTGAAAGGTGCGTAATTTTCTGTAATAAAATGAAAGTCAAAATGATACTTTTCAGCTTCTTCTTTGTTGCAACTTATGATTAAAAAGATGAACGTGAATGACAGCAGACCGATCAGTGATATTCCTTTTTGCATTGGTAGTGGTTGTTTTACAAGTTATTGTTTCAATAAAAGATTTTCCAAAAATACATTATTGTTTTGTAATAAGACACATTAACTTTGTGGCAATTCGTTGGGGCTTAAGAAAAGATCAAATCATTAGCTTGTCTTGCCATGTTTTTGGAAAAATTGAATCTGGATTCCTTAAGATTATTAACTAACCAGGTAAAAATTTGATACAGTAGAAAATGTCAGCAGCTATCTTGATTATCATAGACAAAAAAATGCCTTTTGAGGCAAAAAGCAAGCTTCTTGATTACGGAGATGTGCTTGATTTTGAGACTGCCGGAATAACTTACCCTGCCATTTCAGGCCATCCTGACATTTTCTTTTGCCAGGCACCGGCTGGTTTGGTTGTGACACGGGGATTACCTGATCATTATTATGAGGTTTTTCGACAAAAAGGGCTTAACTTTGTTAAGGGAGAATTGAAGCCAGGAAACAAATACCCGGAGACTGCTTATTATAATGCCGTAATTACTGATAATTTGCTGATTCATAACCTTAAGGTTACCGATTCGGCTATTTTAGGTGCCTGCAGCGATTTGGACCACATCCATGTCAACCAGGCATATACGCGTTGTAATCTCCTGGCTTTAAATCAGATGTTTGTGACTTCTGACAAAGGAATACATCATACACTTGTCAGCAAAGGGCTTGATTGCAGGTATTTTTCCCCGGATGGCATTCAGCTGCACGGCTTCCGGCATGGCTTTCTTGGTGGAGCTTGCGGCATATTTGAAGACAAGGTTTTTGTTTGTGGCAGTCTTAAATATTTTTCACAGGGAAAAGAATTCAAACAAATTGTAGATCGTGCGGGTTATAAGTTGGTGGAGCTGTATGATGGGCCGCTTGTTGACGTGGGGAGCATTATGATCTGCAAATAAGCCGGAAATTAGAAATTAGAAATTAGAAATTGGTAACCATGAACCAAAAAAAAATTATTGCCATATTGCTGTTGTTCACCTTTGTTTCCTGCGACCAGTTGAGACAAATCGTTGAGGATCTGGATGGTCCGGCGCCGTTGACTGAACAGGAGGTCGTAAGGGGGCTTAAGCAGGCACTAACCATCGGGGCAGATTCTGCAGCCGCTCGACTGGCTGTTCGTGATGGTTACTACAGGGATGCAGCCGTTCGGATCAGCCTGCCTCCTGACGCAAAAGTGATCACAGATAATTTATCTTACCTGCCCGGGGGGCAGGCATTGATTGACGATATTATTTTGCGCATCAACAGGGCTGCTGAGGACGCGGCCAGGGAGGCGGCACCGGTATTCAGGCGTGCAGTGGCAAATATGACCATCCGCGATGGCTTTGCCATCCTCAGGGGCGAAAATGATGCAGCCACCCAATATCTCAAAACGCACACTTACATGGAGTTATATCAGCTCTTTCAGCCAAAGATCAAAACCTCAACAGACAAAGCCATAGTTGGAAACATTTCCACTACGGAAGCTTGGAATACGCTCACAAACAGCTGGAATTCTGTGGCGAGGTCGATAGTAGGCCAGGTTGCCGGTCTTGAAGAGGTAAATGTGGAACTTGACCAATACCTTGCTAATCGTGCGCTTGACGGACTCTTTCTTAAACTGGCCGAAGAGGAAGAGAAAATTCGCACAGACCCCATAGCGCGGGTTACGGAATTGCTAAGACGGGTGTTTGGGTAGCAACACCTGGCCGGCTTAACATACAGACCAGGCACGCCTTGTCACTTCATCACATTAACATTAACATAAAAATAAATTATACTCTTATGAAGAATTTTCTTGTAATAGGTGCATCATCAGGCATCGGCCGTGCCCTGGCAGAATCACTTGCTGCTTCAGGCTACAAAGTGTTTGGCACATTCAATAAAACCATTGTTGAAAATAACGATCAGCATATTGAATATCATGCACTTGATGTAAATTCTGATGAATTGTCCCTGGACTTTCTCCCTGAGAGCCTGGATGGAGTTGCCTACTGCCCCGGAAGTATTCGTCTACGGCCCTTTCACCGGATCAAACCGGCTGAGTTCATCGCTGACTATGAGCTTCAGCTTGTTGGAGCCGTGAAGGTGATTCAGGCTGTTTTGCCACGCCTCAAAAAATCAGGCAAAGCATCTGTGGTCATGTTTTCTACGGTTGCCGTGCAGTCGGGGTTCAACTTTCACTCGCTTGTGGGTGCATCAAAAGGTGCGGTTGAGGGACTGACGCGCTCGCTGGCGGCAGAACTGGCACCAGCCATCAGGGTGAACTGCATTGCACCTTCACTAACTGACACACCCCTTGCCGAAGCATTGTTAAACAGTGATGCAAAGCGTGAGGCCAATGCCAAACGTCACCCTTTGCAAAGAGTTGGAAAGGCTGAAGATATTGCTGAGATGGCCGCTTTCCTGATGAGTGACCAATCTTCCTGGATCACCGGACAGGTCATCCACGTTGACGGTGGAATGTCATCAGTGAAACTCTAGTAACTTCAAAAGTTTATCGTGAAAACTGCAATGATTGCAAGCAATGCAGCCATGTAAATTATCCAATAGTGTTTCGGGCGGGCAGGGTTTTTTCCCATAAGACGGACAACAATCCAGTACATCCTCACGCGATTGGCCGACACAAACGTGTATAAATGGTCTGACAGGAATCTGAATGGCCAGAATTTATTGTAAACTGGCATCACCCAGCGCCACTTTTTAGCATATTTATGCAACGCCTGGAAAACCGCAGCAGGACCGGTATAAATCCTGCCATCCAGATCAATGAACCTAATTGCCTGCCTGAAATATTTCAATCCGATATCCGGAAACTCCTTATGAACTTCCTGAAAAGGCTGGTAACGAATTTTTTCGCCTGTCATGATCTTCCATTTGATCACCCAGTAACGGCAAAAACCACAATTGCCATCCCATGCCATAACAGGCTGGTTCTTTGGTGGATGGTTTGTTTTATATAATTTCGTAAACATCTTTATCAATTTTAAATTAAAAATTAATTTCAGCGCCATATCCCTTTAGCCCGAAGTATCGGCGCATCCAGTAAACCACAACATAAACAACAGGCGTATCTATTGCAGCAAACATAACTTTAAAGAGGAAGCCATTGAGCAGCAATGTTCCGAAGAACTGCCATTCAATCACCCCAAAACTGCATAATAAAAACAACACGGTGAAGGTGTCGATGAACTGTGAACTGAAGGTGCTGGCATTATTGCGGAACCAAAGGTGCTTTCCTTTTGTGACTCTTTTCCAGAAGTGAAAGATCTGAACATCTACCAGTTGTGCAATCAGGTAGGCAGCCATTGAGGCAGCAACTGCTATGAATGTGAAGCCAAAAACTTTTGAAAATTCGACATCACTTACCGGCGACCACTCGGCTGCAGGCGCCAGTGATGACACTACGATGATGAGCAGCATGAAAAGGCTGGCAAATAAGCCTGCGAGCACAACGCGCTGCGCCCTTTTCTTACCGTAAACCTCAGAAATAATATCGGTTACAAGAAAGGTTACCGGATATGGCAAAATGCCTGCCGAGAGCTGGAATTCATAAAGGCCAAAAGGATTCCAGCTAATAAACTTCTGAAAGATCAGGTTGCCCGTAACCAGCGCTGCAACAAAAAGTGCGGCAAGGATAAGGTAAAGCCTCTCGGCTACTATTTTTTTTTGAATATCCATGATATAAAAACATTCATTTCATTAAGATTGTTTATTAAAAGCATGCATTGATATATTATATTGTGTTGCAGTTGCATCATAAATACATTGTCAAGCCTGCTAAATGTTGTTTAGAAGGCATAAGGTCAATGAATTTTGCGAAAAAAAGGTCTGTTTTATTCTGTAATTGTTTAAAAAAATGTAGCTTTGATGTGTTTTAACAGTCTCCGCTTTTAAAACATATTTTCAGACCCCTGGTAAATGACTATATGATAATTTCAATCTTCAACGCATAGCAGGATGAGTACAAGCAGGAAGCTGGGTTTATGTATGGTAGCTCTTTTAGCCTTGTCCATTGCAGCCATCGTGTTTTTGCATCTGCTAAACAAACAAAGCCAACGGCATTTCATGGAATACTCCCGCACCCAGGTGTATGATGCATCAAGTGCCATAACTGAAATCTACGAGGTTCAGGCATATTGGGTTGCCTATGATTACAGCTTGTGGGATGAATTGATCGCATATATTGAGGAACCGGATTCCGCCTGGGCAAAGGAAAACTTTGAGCAATTCCTGTACTGGTTTGAACTGGAGGGGTTCTGGATACTGGACAAGGATGGCCAGCTAATATTGACGGATACAACTGGATGTGCCTCTGCCATGCCGCTGACAGAATTCAGTGATGAAGTGCTTGCACAGCTTCACAAGGAGCGCATGCTGGATTATTATTTGATTGCAAATGATACTTTGATGTTGCTGCAAGGTGCTACCATTCATCCAACCAGCGATGAGGAACGGGAAACCGAACCCGCCGGCTATTTCTTTGTTGCCAAATGCTGGGATGAAGAAATAATTGGCCTGGCTGAATCCTTGACCGGGAGCAATGTGGCACAGGTAATTAATCGTCCGGGGCAGAATCAACCCTCTGAAACTGATTATAAGAATCTGGCCATCCCTTACAATGATCTGCATGATCATGTTGTCGCTTGGCTTGTGTTCGCAAAACGCATGGACTATGTCGAACTGCTCAGGAGAAACTCGCTTCATATTTTACTATTGATCATCTCTTCCATGCTGGTCACCTATCTTGTTCTTTCGGTGGCATTCAAAAAATGGGTGATGAACCCTCTTGACCTCATAAAAATCAGTGTGTCCAATAACAGTTTAGACAATATTCCCCGGCTAAAAAGAGCAAGTTCGGATTTTGAGAAGATTGGTGAACTGATTGAAAAATTTATCAGGCAAAAGGACGAACTGAAAACCCAGAAGGAAAAAGCAGAAGAAGCAGACAGGCTGAAATCTGCTTTCCTCGCCAACATGAGCCATGAAATCCGAACGCCCATGAATGGCATACTTGGTTTTGCCGAGTTGCTGAAATCTCCGGGACTGGATGCTGACAAAAGAGAAAAATACCTTGAAATCATTGAGAAAAGTGGTCAGCGCATGCTCAACCTGATTAACAGCATTATGGATATTTCCAGGATAGAATCAGGGCAGATAGAGGTTTTGGATGTTGAATTAAGCATTACAGCAGAGTTAAAAGCATTGTATGAGATCTATCTGGTCAGGTTTGCAAATCAGAAAAAGGATGTACAATTAAGCTTACACCTGCCTGAACCTGAAAGAGTCATTACCACTGATCTGCATTTGTTCCAGTCGGTGATCTCCAATCTTCTTGACAATGCACTGAAATTCACTTTTAAAGGCACGGTTGAGTTTGGATATTCCATTAAGGATGAATTTGTCGAGTTTTTTGTCAGTGATACGGGTGTTGGCGTCTCTGCTGATAAGATTCCATTCCTGTTTGATCGTTTCTATCAGACAGATATGCGGGTGAGTCGGGAGTTTGAGGGTGCTGGCCTTGGGTTGTCGATTGCCAGTGGCTTTGTCCAAATATTGGGAGGCAGCTTGTGGGTTGAAAGTGAGCAGGGCAGGGGCTCAACTTTTTACTTTACACTGCCTTTAACCAAAGCCTCACCCTGAGTTTTCTCAAAGAAAATGCCATAAGCTAAGGTGCAGACAGCTAGTTTTCAGCTTGCTAATATGCAAGCTGTTAGTAGCTTTTTTCGATGCTCCACACAAAAGCACGCACGCCCACTTCCTTGTTTACCTCATCAAGCTTTTTGATGCAGTCGAGCAGTTCATCCACTTTTTCCCCGGGCATGATGAGCATTGCTGCTGAGTTGAGTTCTGGCCAGGTGTGGGTGCCTTTTCGCGGATCGCCGGTTTCGCTGCCCCTGCCCTGCACGTTATTCCACCAGGTATATCCGCGCAGGCTGAGTCTGTCAAAAATGTACTCCACACGTTCACTGTTTGCCTGGTTGAATATGATCATTACTGCTTTCATATGTTTATATTTGCGTAAGTATTGTATGTCTGTGTTTTGTATTTATTCCTAAGATCGCGAATGGATGTTAGCTGTTGAAAATTAGAAATTAGAAATTACTTACCGTTGATGAATGTGAATTTTGCCCTGAGCTTGCGGAGTTTATCCCTTTCGCCGCGGCGCGCAAAGATGCCATAAACCACGGGTACAAGCACCAGTGTTACCACGGTAGAGAAGATCAGGCCCCCGATCAGGCTGATACCCATCGGGCTCCATATTTCAGAGCCCTCACCTGTGCTCAGTGCCAGCGGCAGCATGGCCAGGATGGTGGTCATGGCGGTCATCAAGACAGGGCGCAAACGCATTTTTCCTGAAATGGCGATGGCCTCATTGAGTGGCAGCCCCCGGTCGCGTTGCAGGTTGATGTAATCGACGAGTACAATGCCGTTTTTCACAACGATGCCAATGAGAAGCACAGCCCCGAGCCCTGCGATGATGCTTAGGGTGGTATTGGTTATGAGGAGTGCAAGGATCACCCCGGTAAATGAAAATGGTATGGAGAACATGATCACGAAAGGCATCACAAAGGATTCAAACTGCGAAGCCATCACCAGGAATACCAGTATGATGCTGATGACGAGCAAAAGTCCGAGGTCCATAAACGAGTCCATCATCTCTTCATAAGCACCTCCAACGTTGACCATCACCCCCTGTGGGATATCTGCTTCATTGACGATGCTGTTGATTTCCTGTGCCAGGTCACCCAGGCTGATGCCCGAGGGTACTGCCGAAACGGTTACAACCCGCTCGCGCCCCTTGCGCTCAATGTTTGGAGGGTTCCAGAACTCTTCCACGCGGCCCAGCTCACCGAGTCTGATCTTATGGCCCATCGGGTTGGAAATACTAATATTCTCAATGTCTGTAATTGAGCTCCTGTATTCTTCCTTATATCTTACGATGATGTCGTATTCGCGGCCTTCTTCGCGCAGGTATGACGCAGTAAGTCCGGCGATGCGGTTCCTCATTGCAGTGGCTACCATCGAGGTGTTAAGGCCATTGTCGGCCAGCTTTTGCCGGTCAAGGACAAGCTGCAGCTCCGGACGGTCGTCTTTGCGGCTGAGTTGCACGTTTTCAGCACCAGGTATGGCCTGTATGGCCGTGCGGAGTTGCTCTGCAAGGCGGCTTGTTGTGTCAAAGTCATAACCAAACACCTCCACATCCACGGTGTTGTCCGTTCCCATTCCCCCACCTCCGCCAGAGGTGGATACGGAGAATTCGACAATCTCAGGGATCAGTTCCAGCTGCCTGCGCATATCGTCAGCAATGTCCCATACGCTGCGTTCCCGTTCGTCGATGGCAGATAATCGCATCATCACGTTGATGATATTGGAACCAGCCTCCCTGAATGCCATCATGCCACCTGCGTCGTCGGTGCCTGCCGAAATGGCTGTAAGCTCCACTTCCGGATAGCGTTCATTGATCATGGCCTCTACCTGCCTGGATATTTTGATGGTCTCTTCAACACGCAAGCCTGTGGTGAGCTCTATGGTGGCTGTCAGGCGTGATTCATCTGCCTCAGGGAAAAACTCAGTACTGATAAACCGAAAAAGCAGAATGGAGACTACAAACACCAGGAAGGCTGCAAGCAGCACTTTCTTTTTGTTGAACAGTGCCACACGGATGGTCCTTTCATAAAATCCTTCAAGTCTTTTTAAAAGTGGTTCGATCATGCCAGCGTGGCTGAAACGCTTGGTTTTCTCTGTTTTCTTCTCCAGTCCAAAAAGTTTGGAAGCCAGCATGGGCGTTAATGAAATGGCTGCTATGGTCGATGTGATAACAGTAATGGTAACGATCCATCCGAGTTGTTTGAACATCACACCGGTCATGCCGCCAACCAGGGTAAGCGGAAAGAATACCGAAATGATCACAAGTGTCGTGATGATAACAGAGAGCCATACTTCATTGGTGGCATAGATGGCGGCTTCCCTTGGGCTGGTGCCCCGCTCAACGTGGCGTGAAATGTTTTCCAGCACCACAATGGCATCGTCAACCACCATTCCCAGGGCAATGGAGAGTGAGGCGAGCGATATGATGTTCAGCGAGCCACCTGTCATAAAAAGATAAATGAAAGATACAATGAGCGATATGGGTATGGTGAGCATCACAATGAAGGTAGCCCGCCATTTTCCCAGGAAAAACAAGACCACAAGCACAACAAATATCATTGCATACAATAGGGTCTGAGAAAGGTTGTTTACCGCGTCACTAATGAAGTTAGATGTATCAATGATCTCCATGATGGTGATGTCGGGGGGTAAATCTTTCTCAAGTTCACTGATGGCAGCTTTCACCTCCTTGGCAATGCGAACCGTGTTGGCACCTGATTGTTTCATCACAAACATCCTTACGCCGCGTTCGCCGGCAATGCGTTCATCAAAGGTTACATCCCTGAGTCCGTCACTGACTTCAGCTACATCACCAAGCATCACGGAGCTACCCTGGAATTGCCCGACCACCAGGTTGTTGATTTCAAAGCTTTCCACAAATTCACCCTGCACCCTGAACTGGTAATCCATCATACCCATCTTGACATGCCCTGAAGGCAGGTTCATGTTTTCAGCCATGATGACATTGCCGATCTGTTCGACCGTTAGGTTATAAGCTTCAAGCTTTACCGGGTCTGCTTCAATGTAAACCCTGCGTTGTGGTGATCCTATCAGGCTGACGGAGCCGATGCCGTCAATGCGGTTTAGCGGATTGATGATGCGCTCTTCGAGAATGCGATCGAGTCCGGCATAGCTTTCTTCTGCCGTGATGGCATAAAACACTATGGGAATCATGCTCATGTTGAATTTGAAGATGCTGGGACGGTTTACATCATCGGGAAAGATGCTGAAAAGCATGTCAATGGCGTCCCTCACGTCGTTGGAGGCTTCATTCAGGTCGGTGCCCCATTCAAATTCGAGGTTGATAATGGACAGGTTATCGCTTGACGTGGATGTGATCTCTTTCAGGTTGTCAACCGTGTTAAAGCTGTCTTCGAGCGGACGGGTTACGTTGGTCTCCACGTCGCTGGCGCTGGCACCCGGCCAGGTAGTCATCACAGCGATGAAGGGAGGATCGAGCTCCGGAAACAAGTCAATGGGGATGGTCCTGAGTGAATAAAGTCCCATCACGATCACGGCGGTAAATATCATCAGCGTGGTGATGGGTTTGTTTACGGCGTTTTTATATATACTCATTTTGAATTCGATTTATGTGTGATTTGGAAGCCGGCTGATGAAAATTGCTGCCGTGCACTTTGATGATAGCTAATTCTGAACCCGAACTGCAACACCATCAAGCAGTCTTGCCTGGCCGGCGATGACCAGTCTGTCACCTGGTTTAATGTGGTCGGAGATGATCTCCACCATGTCATCGAAGCGGTCACCAATCATTACAACAATTCTTTTGGCTGTTCCATTTTTCTCCAGGAAGACATATCGTTCATCTGATCCCTGGAGCTTTAATACAGCAAGTGCAGGCACCACAAACGCCTCAACTTCGTCAAGCTCCAGGCGGGCACGTGCAAACATGCCGGGCCGCAGGCGTTCATCATTGTTTGGTATCCTCAGCTCAACCCGGAAAGAGCGCGTTTGCGGGTCGATGGTCGGATAAACCAGGTCAATTGTGGCAGGAAATGATTCGCCGGGATAAACATCGGAAGTAATCATGACCTCCATACCCGGCTTCACGTAGGGGAAATAGCGCTCCGAAATGTTAACAATGGCTTTCAGCTGATTGGTTTGCACCAATGATAATATGGCTGCCTTGCCTGCCGGGGTGTTTGGTGCCCCTGAAAACATCTCACCAGGCTCAAAGTAACGTTCTGATATGGTGCCTGCAAAAGGAGCAAGCAGCCGTGTGTTCTCCTCCAGGAATTCCACATTAGACTTTGTGACCTCATACTGGGTTCTGATCTGGTCATATTGCTGCTGCGAAATGCTGCCAACCCGGCGAAGGGTGTCGATGCGCCTGAAATCTTTTTCAATGCTTTGAAGTTGCAGCCGGGCCTGTATAAGCTGCGTATTATCCATCTCTACCAATGCCTGCCCTTTACCAACCTTGTTCCCGGCATCGACGTGTATCTGCTCAATGCGCCCGGGAGAGGCAGGCGCGAGATGTACTTCCCTGTAAGCCGCCAAATGGGCAGTATAAGCTGTGCCCCGGGCTATTTCACTGTAGTCGAGCTCCATCACCCTGACTACTTCAATTTCTCTGCCTTGCGTAGTGTCGTTATCTGCATCATCCCGTGAAGCACAACCCAACACGGTCAGGCCAAGTGCAGTAATAAAAATGATTTTTTTAAAGTTCATTGCAGTGTTTATTGTTACTAATTTCTAATTTCTAATTTCTAATCTCCAACTTCTAACCTCCAACCTCTAACCTCCAATTTCTTAAAATCAACTAAAACAGCCGTAGCAGCTTATCCATTTCCACCTGGGCTTCAAGCAACTGAAGGACAGCCGTAATGTAGCTGTTTTCAGCTTGCAGATAGTTGTTGTTTGCGGTGGTAAGGTCGAGGCTGGAAAGCATGCCCTGCTGGTATTTATCATTGATGTTGTTGAATACGCGCCGGGCTACTTCCAGGTTGGCTTTTTGACTCTCAAACTGTTCGATGGCATTGTTAAGGTTGAACCTGAGCTGTTTTTCTTGTATGAGCAACTGTTCTGAGGCTAGCTCCTGCTGGTTTTCTGCTATCTCATAATTGATCCTGGCTTGTCTTACACGTGATTGCCTAACACCACTTGAAAATATGGGAATGCTAAGGTTCAGGCCAATGACGTGGTTGGGGGTGATGTCAAACTCAGCCTTTAGCAGCTTCTCCGTATAATTATAGAATCCTGATAATGTTGGCAGGTAGGCAGCTCTTTCCATATTTACCTGTTTTTCGGCTATCTCGGTTTGGAGTGTAAGCATCCGGTAGTTCGGATTGCTTTGAAGCTCGAAGGCCTTTGTCAAGCTGGTTCCAAAGTCTGCCTGGTCAAGGATGCCTTCAAGATCGTCAGTCAGGCTAATTTCTGTGTCGGCCGTAAGTCCCATTTGCAGGCGCAGCATGTTGAGGGCGAGCTCAAGCTGCCTGTCGGCTGCCCTCAGGGCATCGTTAAGCATGCCAAACTGCACGCTCAATTGATCAAAGTCAACTTCCTCGGCCATTCCAACATCAACCATGGCCCTCGTTTTTTCAAGAAGATCACGCAAATTGTCGAGGTTATTTCCAACAATGGTGCGTGCCTCCATGGCGATCAGGCTGAGGTAGTAGGCTTGAGTAACCTGTGCCAGGATTTCCAGTTCTGTTTGCTCAAAACTGGTGCGGGTGATCTCTTCATAGAGTTTTGCTGATTGTATCCCAACGATGTAGCTTCCGCTAAAAATCAGCTGGGTAAGGGATACGCCAAGGTTACTGGTAGGGTTAAACTCAATGGTCATCCCAGGCATTGCTCCCAGTGAAGCCGTTGATCCGAAAAAGTTGTTGTAATCAACGGTGGCATTAACCTGCGGCAGGCCCTGCGCGATGACTTCCCGGGTCATCAGGCCGGCTTCATCAATATTAAGGCCTGCATTGCGCAGGTTTTTATTATGCTGAAGCGCATGTTGCCTGGCATCATCCAGGCTTAAGGCCATTGCTGTCTGCGCTTTTGCGGATAATGCGATTCCTGTCAGCAAAGTTACAACCAGGATGCAATTAATTATGAAGTGTTTGTGCATATTTAACATACTTGTATGTGTGTATATGAAAACTTTAAAAACTTATTTCGTTTTCTTATCAATAATTATACCAAATATCAGCTTGTAATTATAAAATCTGAACCATCATCCCTGTGATATTGGTCGATCAGTTCAATTCCTTTTTGGGTGGCGATGCCCCTGAAGAAGTTAATCAGGACATTTTCAAACACGACTACCCTTGAAAATTTGCGTTCCGGGAAAACGTCCTCATTGGAGATCAGCGTTAACTGCTGATTAAGTAAAATGCTGACGATCTCAAGGTCAATGTTGCTTCTGAATACGCCCTGGTTGATTCCTTTCTTAAGCAGGGTATGGGTATTGTTGATTTGTTTTTCCTGGTTTACCTGGAGCACTTCCTTGAAAATTTTGAAATGATACTTTTTTAAATCACTGAAAAACAAAGGACTGATGGTCTTGATGGCATAAATGCCTAATTTCATCATTCCGAATACTTCGCTGATGGTGTTTTCTGATTCAAGGGCAATCAATTCATGCTCCTGTTCATATTTTTTGTCAACATATGCCAGGCATTCGCGCAGCAGGGCATCTTTATCCTTAAAGTTTTCATAAATCGTGCGCTTTGATATTCCCAGGTCGCGGGAAATGTCGTCCATTGTTATGGCTTTGATCCCGGAGCGGAGGAACATGTCAGCGGCTTGTTCAATGATTCTTTCTTTTGTGGTCATATAATAATTATTTGAGTGCAAAAATAAGAATAAAACTAAATACACCAAAAAAGTTTTTTTATTTTTAGCATATCATTATGTATTGCAAAGCTTAAAAAAAATGTTTAACTTTAGTGAAATTTTGATTTAACATGCTTCGCACCATCATTGTCGATGATGAAGCACACCAGCGGCTTGCCATTGAGCGTATGGTCAACGAATATTGTCCCAACCTCGAGGTGGTTGAAAAAGCCGACAGTGTGCAATCCGGCTTGACCGCTATCAACAAGCACAAGCCCGACCTGGTTTTGCTCGATATTCATCTGGGTGATGGCACCGGATTTGACCTCCTTGATAAATTTCAGACCATTGATTTTAAGATTATCTTTATTACCGCTCATGATCAATTTGCCGTAAAGGCCTTCCGGTTCAGCGCCCTCGATTACTTGCTTAAACCCCTGGACCCTGATGACCTGGCCGGGGCCGTGGCCAAGGTCAGTGATGTTATGCAACGGGATTTCCATGTCCAGCTGGCCAACCTGAAAGAACATATCGACAGTGCTGGAAGGGATCAGAAAAAAATCATCATCAAAACGCATGATCATATACACCTGGTTCCTGTAAATGAAATCCTGTACTGCCGGTCAGATAACAATTATGTGACTTTTTCTCTTATTAATAAAAACGAAATTGTTGCCTCAGCCAATCTCAAAGACTATGAAGAGATTCTTGCCGGAAGCGGGTTTTTCAGGGTGCACAAAAGCTACCTGGTCAACCTGAAATATGTCAGGCGGCTTGAAAAATCCCAGGGTGGTTTTGTGTTTCTTGAAGGAGAGCTGAAGATTCCGGTGGCTGTTCGCAAACGCCCGGAGCTGGTCGAAAAGTTTGGACAGCTGTCGCATACCTGAATAGCAGCACATGCAAAGATTGTACTTCTTATGCCTGTTGTTTTTGCTTCCGCCGGTGAATGCTGCCGGTGAGGACC
>SKOK01000146.1 GCA_007120085.1 Bacteroidales bacterium
GGAGTTTGGAGTTTGGAGTTTGGAGTTATTGGTAACATCTTACTTCTTCCATCCTCCAACCACATCTGCACATCTGCACATTTACTAATTTGCACATTTACTCCATGTGTATGGCGTCAAATTTACATTTGGTAAAACACACACCGCATTTGATGCATATATCCTGCAGAATTTGGTGAACCTGCTTTTTCTCCCCTTCGATGGCATCTACGGGGCAGCCTTTGACGCATACCATGCATCCGGTGCACTTTTCGTCTATCACGGTGTATGTAAGCAGTTTTTTACAGCTTACTGCCGGGCATTTTTTGTCACGGATATGAGCTTCATATTCATCACGGAAATACTTGATGGTTGTGAGTACAGGGTTTGGCGCTGTTTGTCCGAGGCCGCAGAGAGAGCTGTCTTTGATGGTTTCAGCGAGTTCTTCGAGCATTTCGATGTCGCCTTCTTTTCCTTCACCTTCTGTGATGCGGGTAAGTATTTCGAGCATCCTTTTGGTGCCCAGGCGGCAAAACGTGCACTTGCCGCAGCTTTCCTTTTGTGTAAAATCAAGGAAGAACCTGGCGATATCCACCACACAGGTGGTTTCGTCCATCACGACCATCCCACCGGAGCCCATGATGGCACCGGTGGCATTCACCGAGTCGTAATCAACGGGTGTGTGGCTCAGGTGTTCCGGGATACAGCCTCCGGAGGGGCCGCCAAGCTGCACGGCTTTGAATTTTTTGCCTCCGGTGATGCCGCCACCCAGTTTATAGATCACGTCTTTGATGGTGATGCCCATGGGGACTTCAACAAGGCCACCATGATTAATTTTCCCCGTAAGGGCAAAAACTTTGGTTCCTTTGCTTTTCTCAGTACCGTACTGCGCATAGGCCTGCGGACCATTATAAATGATCCAGGGTATGTTGATGAAGGTTTCTACGTTGTTGATGTTTGTGGGATTTCTCCAGAGCCCGGCTTCGGCAGGGAAGGGTGGGCGTCTGCGTGGCATTCCGCGCGCGCCTTCGATGGATGCAATGAGGGCGGTTTCTTCGCCGCACACAAAGGCACCGGCACCTTCCTTGATGATGATGTCGAAGTCAAAGCCATTGATGCCGAAGATGTTTTTGCCGAGGTAGCCTTTGTCTCTGGCCTGCTCTATCGCGATGTTCAGTCGTTTGATGGCCAGTGGATATTCGGCGCGGCAATAGATGTAGCCTTCACTGGCCCCGATGGCATATCCGCAAATGATCATCCCTTCGAGCACACCGTGGGGGTCACCTTCGAGGATGGAGCGATCCATGAAAGCACCGGGGTCGCCCTCATCTGCATTGCATATCACATATTTGCGTTCTGATTCATTATTGCGGGCAAAGCGCCACTTCATTCCTGTTGGGAAGCCACCACCGCCTCGTCCGCGGATGCCAGAGTCGAGTACATCCTGTATCACTTTATCAGGACTGATATTGCCGTTGGCGATCTTGCGAATGGCCTTGTAACCGTCGCGCGCTTCGTATTCCTCAATGGATTCCGGGTCAATATGTCCGCAGTTGCGCAGGCTGATCTTAACCTGCCCGTCGAAAAACTCCTGGTCTTTCGATGCAAACTTGTCTGACTGTACAATGTACTCCCGTATGGGTGAAAATTTCTTGATGTGCTTGTCGATGATCTCATCTACCCTGGGCACGTCAACCTCACCATAGAGGTAGGTGCCGCTGTCGTCGATCACTTCGACGAGGGGCTCACGGTAGCACATGCCAATGCAGCTCGTCTTCCTGAGCTCAAAGTCGAGCTCGTCGGTTGTCATGATTCGCTGAAATTCGTTGTAGGTCTTTGAGGCTCCGGCCGCAATGCCGCAACTGCCCAGTCCTACGATTACCTTTGTCTTTCCCATTTTGGATGATATTATGATGGTTTAATTATTCTCGCTTCTGCGTATCTCACGGATTATTTTTACGGCTTGCCTGGGGGTGAGTTTGCCGTAAGTCTCTTCGCCGATCATCATTACGGGGGCGAGTGAGCAGCACCCAAGACAGGCAACGGTTTCAACGGTGAATAGGCCATCTTGGGTAGTTTCGCCGTCTTTGATCTGCAGTGTGTCAAGAATTTCATCAGTGATAGCTGTGACGCTCTGGACGTGGCAGGCCGTTCCATGGCACATTTTTACAATGTGTTTGCCGGCCGGCACAAGCCGAAACTGTGCATAAAATGTGGCAACGCCGTACATGTCATTGAGCTTAAGACCTGTTACTTCATTGATACGGGCAAAAGCCTCTTTCGGAAGAAAGCCGTAAATATCCTGTGTGCCTTGCAGCAATGGAATGAGGTTGCCCTTCCGGTTCTTGTATTTTTCAAGCAAACTGTCCATAAGTGCCAGATCAACAGGCATATTGCTTGCTTCTTCTTGTTGTTTGGGTTTGATACGTTGTATGCGCATGGTTGTAAATGGATTGTAGTTTTCGAGGCGAAAAATACATAAAAAAATATGATGCACTCAAAAAATTGAATAAATATATTTTTCAGAAAAAAATTTGGAAAATTCAGGTATTTTTATATGGGGCTTTTATTTAAGTGCTTTCGCGGCTACCTGGTTGTGGTAAAAGGGTTTATTTGATTGGTTTATAAACTCTTATGTAATCTACCAGGAATTCTGAATAATAATCCTTACCAAGTTCCTCAAAACCGGCATAGCGGATGCTGTTATTGATCACCACCCACATAGGTAGGTTGAACCATTTATCCAGGATTTCCCTGTTATTGAAACGAAATACCAACACACCATTGGTGTAAAAATCAATTGTTTCAGGGGTCCATTCAACGGCAAACACGTGAAACACCTTTCCGACATTCCTGGGGCGGTCAATCCTTACAGGCCAGGCTCCCAGTTGTTTGCGGTTCTTCTGTGTGCCGTAATGCAAGTTGATCTCCTGGTAGATCACGCCTTTACCGGTTTCGCCGCCAAGGCCTTCGATCACATCAATTTCGGGCGGCCAGGGTGGCCCCCACAACCAAAATGCCGGCCAGCTGTGCGGCGCATCCGGCAAAGTCATCCTGACCTCGAACCAGCCGTACTGCTGTTCCAGGAAATTATAAGAGAAGAGCTTGCTCACCTCATAGGGAAACTCAATCACGGAATCCAGCTGGTAAACGTAAAGCTCTTTGGGATTGTAACGGCATGTGAACGCGGCATAACCACCTTCCCTTAATTCAGGCGGACCATAATAAACATTCAACCTCCTGGGATGGTACATATTGGAACCTCCGATCTTCCAATGATTCTTATCGCCTTTTTCATTCCAGGAAACGCGATCGAAGGTTTCATTCAAGACAAGCGTATAGCCCTCCTTTTCCAGCGGCTGGATGTTGCTGATCTTTTCTGAATTGAATGTCCTGTAAATCCCGTATTTTAGCCTCAAATACTCATTGCTGCCTGCGCAGCCGGTAAATAGCATCAGGGCCGATATGAGGAGTGGTAAGAGCCAGTTGCGTTTCATGTATTGATATTTGTGTAAATACTTGTATGTCTATGGTCTGTAGATATTCCAAAGATGGAAAATAGAGGTTAGATGTTGGAAGTTAGAAGTTAGATGTCAGATGTTAGTTTTTCTTTTTTCAACCAATAGCTTTTACCCTTGATATAATGCGAACCCTTCGGGCTTTTATTCAATCAGAAATCGATAATCGGAAATTGATAATCGATAATCATCCCTCTGTGTGCCGAAACTCCTACCCAGGGCGTATCATCTTACAAATATAACAATCTCATGCTTGCCATAATCCGGAATTTGTTAAATTTGAGGTTTTGAAATACCATATCAACTCCCAAACTGCGATAAAAATCATAAACAGAAACCCATAAATCATAAACCAGTAACCATAAACCAGTAACCATGAACCATGAACCCGTAACCCACGATATTGCCTGACCCCAGTGCGGGCGACCCCAGTGTCGCCCCTACAGCACCCAATGGTATAACAATGATGGCCGGTCAAGCCCGGCCAATACAGTCGTGGCTTCGATGAGAAACGACATTAATTAGAAACCATCAATCAGCAACCATCAACCACAAATTAGAAATCATAAACATAAACCAGTAACCATGAACCTTAATCTGTATAAGATGAAACAATTCACAACAAAACTATTGCCCATATTGGGCTTTTTTATGATCGCAGGTCTGCTTATGGCTGAAGAACCTGCAGAGGAAATAAAATGGACGCCCCAATACATGGTGGAAAACTTCAAACGTGTAGGCGGCACTGCCATTTCACCTGATGGTGAATGGATCGCCTTCACGGTATCTGAGGCAAGAACCCAGGGAGAGCGAAGCGATTTCCTCACACATATCCACCTTGTAAAAAGCGATGGTTCCCGTCAGTTTCAGCTGACCAGGGGAGATGTGTCTGCAAGCAATCCCGGCTGGTCACCGGATGGCAGCCTGATCAGTTTCACTTCTGCCAGGGGCGGTGATGGCAACCAGCTATGGCTTATTGAACCAGCAGGTGGTGAAGCGTGGCAACTTACGGAAGCTGAGGGGAGCGTGGGCCAGTATAAATGGTCAAACAACGGCCGGCACATAGCCTTTACCATGGTTGATCCGCCATCTGATGAGCAAAAGCGCAGACAAAGAGAAAGGGAAGACGTGAACGTGGTGGATGCCGAATATAACTATTCACACCTTTATGTTGTTGATGTTGAACATGGCGTTCATAAACCGGCAGATATGAGGCGCATCACAGAAGGAGAATTTCACGTAGGCCGTTTTGACTGGTCGCCTGACGATCAAACCCTTGTATTCGATCACCAGCCCAGACCCGGGCTTGAGTATCATGTGCACACCAGTATATCCACCGTGCCTGCTGATGGGGGAGAGATTGAGCTGCTCATTGATCTTGGCGGTAGCGACGCCAGTCCTGTTTACTCGCCGTGCGGCGGATTTATTGCCTTTACCAGCGACCAGGGGAATCACCGCTGGCCCGGATACCTGGTTATCATGGTGCTTGACCTGGCTGATGGTTCCATGATGCGCCTCGGTAAAACCTTCGACGATGAACC
>SKOK01000174.1 GCA_007120085.1 Bacteroidales bacterium
ACCTGCAGGCCATTGGCTGCAGCTGCCGCCATTTCTGCGCCGTCGTTGTTCCAGTCATACGCATCGAGCGATGCTTCATACGACATGCCACGTGCATCGCTGTCAACGCCGGCCGCCATCATGGTTCCGGCCACATGCGTGGCATGATCTGAATTCGTTGAACTGCCGTCAACCTGGGTGACTCTACCACCAAATTCAACATGCTCCAACCTGGTGCGCCCTGCATCCCACATGCCAAGATTTTGTCCAGACCCCGTAAGCTCCAATCCGGCAACCCCACCTGGATACACCTTATCGGAGTTGATCACAGAAGCACCATTCGAATTGTTTGTAGCATAATACATCGGGATACCATCCGTGAAGCGCATCAGTTCAGCAACCCTGCCATCTTCAAATTCAACACGAACAGGGATGCCCAGTGAATCGGCAATACGGATGGCTTCCGTTTTCTCAAGAAGAAACCGTTGATTGAATTTTTCAGATAATTGCAGCAAAGCGCTATCTTGATCTGTTCCTATGGCATAAACAAACACAGGCAGAAAAAATATAGCTATATATGTATATAATTGCTTGATTTTACGCATGATCAAACGTATAATTATAAAGTAAATTTACATAAAATACTTAAATACACACAAATAATGAAAGAATTTATCATTATTTCACAAAGACAAGAAATCAAAAACAACATTCTTTACTCATCAGAAACTTCGATAAGCATCTCCCTGTAGATGTTAAACACATTAGATCGCGATACAAAACCCAGGTACTTGCCATCCTGATCAACCACTGCCATGTTCCATAAATTCGAATCCCTGAATTTATTCATCACAGCATCCATGCTGTCCAGCGGGCTAACAGTTGCCCGCGGCTGTATCATCATGTTGTGAACCCTAAGGGTGTCATATTTGCTTGTGTCAAACATGATCTCGCGCACATCGTCCAAACGAACAAGACCAAGAAAGCGGTTTTCATCATCAACCACCGGAAATATGTTGCGGGAGGCCCTGGCAATCACCTTAACCAGCGCTCCTAAACTCTCATTGGGCGAGAGTTTATCGAAGTTCTTCTCCAGCACACTGTCCACATCAAGCAATGTCAGCACGGCTTTGTCTTTGTGATGAGTGATGAGCTGTCCTTTCTGCGCCAGCTTTTTCGTATAGAGAGAATGAGGATGAAAATAGGCTACTGTAATGTAAGAGATTGATGAAACAAGGATAAGGGGAATGAAGAGTTCATAGCCACCGGTGATCTCGGCGATCAGGAAAATGGCTGTGAGCGGAGCATGGATCACGCCGGCAATGATGCCTGCCATACCAACGAGGGCAAAATTATGCTCTGAAAGCTTCCAGCTGCTGAATAAATTTGCCGTTCGGGAAAAGATAAATCCGGTAATCCCTCCCATGAAAAGGCTTGGTGCAAAAACGCCGCCAATGCCACCGGCCCCGGTGGTAAGTGCCGTGGCTATGGCCTTGAAAAAGAGCACCAGTAACAGGAAAACGATGAATTCCATACCGCTTGTGTCCACCAGGTGTCCAAACAGGGTGTTTTGCAGCAACTCTTCGGGTTGCCCCGAGAGCATGCTGCGCATGGTGTAATAGCCTTCGCCAAAGAGCGGTGGAAACAGGAAGATGAGGATGCCCAGCAAGCTGCCGCCGATGACAACGCGCATGTATGGCTGGTTTATTTTTTTGATACGCGATTCCACGCGTCCTATCATCCATGTAAAATATAGCGAAACGAGCCCTGTGATCACACCCAGCAATGCATAAAAGTGCAGGTGGCTATAATTCAAAGGCTCTTTTATTGTGAAATAGAATTCGATCCCTTCTCCAAGAAAAATTGTAGAAAAAATGGCGCCCACCACCGTTGCAATCAACAAGGGTATGATGGCCGTCATGGTAAGATCCAGCTTCAGGACCTCAAGAGCAAAAATCAGTCCGGCTATTGGCGCCTTAAAGATAGCTGCGATGGCCGCGGCGGCCCCACAGCCGATCAGCAGATTTTTCCGGCGGAAGCCCAGACGGGCAGCTTGCGCGATATTGGAGCCAATGGCCGCCCCCGTTGACACAATGGGTGCCTCCATCCCAACAGAGCCTCCAAAGCCACCGGTAAAGGTACAGGCAACGATCGACGACCAGGTATTATGCAGCTTCATCACCCCTTTGTTGCGCGAAATGGCATACAGGATGCGCGACACGCCGTGGCTGATATCGTCCTTCACAAAGTTGCGGATGTAAACCACGGTAATCATGATGCCGATGACGGGAAACACCAGGAATAGCCAGTTGCCCATGTGCTCTCCCGGTACAGAACGCACCCAGCCCTCGAGATAGTGCACCGAGGTTTTCAGCACCACAGCGGCAATGGCAGCCAATATGCCTATCACTACACTGAGGATAAGCAGCAAATGCTTCTCACTGATATGCCTGATACGCCATATCAGGAAGCGCTCGAGCCAGTTCTTCATCTCCATAACACGACAAAGTTACATTTTTTCAGATGCAAAATGATCCAATAATAATTGGGCTTTGGCCTGCCCCACCGTTTCCTTGAGTTCCTCAAAAGTGGCCTTTCTGGCACCTGCCACCGATTTAAAACGTTTCAGCAGCTTTTGTTCTGTCAAAGGTCCAATTCCCTGAATTCCGGGAAGCCCGGACTTCAGACTCCCTTTTTCGCGCCTGCCCCGGTGGTGCGTGATGCCAAAACGATGTGCCTCATCGCGCAAATGCTGTATGATCTTCAGTGTTTCTGACTTCTTGTCAATATACATCGGGATGCTGTCGCCGGGAAAGTAGATCTCTTCAAGCCGCTTGGCAATGCCAATGACCGTCATAGACTTACGCAGTTCTAATTTATCCAGCGACTTCAGCGCAGAGCTGAGCTGCCCCTTGCCCCCATCCACAATCACCAGCTGCGGCAACGGCTGCTCCTCCTCCTTCAATCGCTTGTAACGCCTGAACACGGCCTCCTCCATTGAGGCATAGTCATTTGCACCCTCAACGGTTCGGATATTAAAATGCCGGTAATCCTTCTTGCTTGGACGTGCATCGCGAAACACCACCATCGCCGCCACACTGTAATTGCCCTGCGTATTGCTGATGTCGAAGCATTCGATGTGCCGGGGCTCAGCAGGCAAGCGCAGGTCGTTCTGCATCTGCTTCAGAATGCGTTTTGTATGACGCTCGGGATCAACCAGCTCCTGCCGCTTGTTTTTCTCAAGGCGATAATACTTTGCATTGCGTTCAGAAAGCTCCAGCAGTTTCTTCTTATCTCCTCGTTTTGGCACGGTGAGTTTAACACCAGGTATGGTTAATCCCGTCTTAAAAGGAAGGATCACCTCGCGAGCGTCGCTGTGAAACCGCTGACGCAGCTCCCCAATGGCTATCTCAAGCAGTTCAGCATCCGATTCATCCAACCGCTTTTTGAGTTCCAGGGTGTGCGACTGCACAATGGCACCATCAACAACCTTCAGCGTATTCACAAAGCCGTGATTCTCGTCGCTGACGATGGAAAAAACCTCCACATTGCTCAGGGTCGGACTCACAATCGTTGATTTCCCCTGGAATTTCTCAAGCAGCAGAATCTTTTCCTTTATGAGATTCGCTTTCTCAAAAGCATATTCATCGGCATAGTGTTTCATGAGGCGTTTGAGCTCTTCCGTTACCATGCTCAGATTGCCTTTCAGAATGTGCTGAACCTGGTCGATCGTGACCTGGTAATCTTCGTCGGTTTGAAACCCCTGGCAGGGGCCCTTGCAATTGCCGATGTGGTATTCAAGGCAAACCCTGAACTTCCCTGCTTTTATGTTTTCAGGTGTTAGCTTCAACCGGCAGGTACGATACTGAAACAGCTGCCTGATCAGTTCAAGCAAGCTGTGCATCATGCGCACGGATGCATAGGGTCCAAAGTACCTGCTGCCATCCTTTACCAGGTTTCTGGTCGGAAAAATGCGGGGAAAGTGTTCATTTTTGATGCATATCCACGGAAAGGTCTTATCGTCTTTTAATTGAACATTATAGCGGGGCTGGTACTTTTTTATGAGGTTGTTTTCAAGCAGCAAGGCATCTATCTCAGTATCCACGACAATGTGCCTGATGTCGGCGATGCGGCGCACCAGGTGCCACACCTTCCCATAGTTTTGCTTTTCACGCCCAAAATAAGATGACACCCGTTTTTTCAGATTCTTGGCCTTGCCGATGTACAAAATCTTGCCATTCTTGTCATAATACTGATACACGCCAGGTTTGCCGGGCATTGTGCGGATGAGGGGTTCGAGTACGTCCCAGTGCTTATGTTTGTGTTCCGGTGCCATTGTTATAGCAATATCTGGTGTTCTATGATTGCCAGCTGCATAATTAAGAACAAATGTGGTAAAAATTTCTTAAATGACCGGTGTTTTTATCCACAGATTTCATTGTCCAAATATTGCACATATTCATGAAACGCCCATGTTATAAATCCCGACCATTCGGGAACAGGATTTTTGACACACAGGGGGATGATTATGCAAGCTGGATGATGGAGGTTAGAGGTTAGATGTTGGAAGATAGAGGTTGGGAAAAGAAAATCTAACTTCTAACTTCTAATATCTAACATCCAATCACCATCTTAAAAAAATACAAGTCTAAGACATACAATCACTTTCAAAACTATAAACAGATGAAACATCCATGACCAAATTCTGGACATACAGGAGTATGATTATCACAAAATCTGCGAGAATCTGCGAGAATAAATAAAGTTACAGAGACAATGCTAATTACCGGGACTGGGGTGGATTTTTTTCTGGGAGGTATTTCCAGTAGCGTTTAGGCATGAATGCTTTCATCTGCCGGTGGTTTTGGCGCTCGAGGATGTTAATGGCATCATAGTAGTGCTGCCAGAGGGTGCGGTAATATTCTTCATCGAGGTCGCTGGATTGCTGTCGGATGTATCCGGAAGTGAGATCGAATGAAGGTTTGTTGAATTGGACCTCCTGTACTTTTTCCTTGTTGTACCAGATGCCGTATTTCCTTCGAACATCGTAGATCACCCA
>SKOK01000103.1 GCA_007120085.1 Bacteroidales bacterium
AACAATGAAATATTGCACGGATGGCATGCCTGGGAATGGCAAAACAAGTATGACAGCAAGGCAAGAGACCATGTTTGGGCCATGCAGGAAAAAATATTCAATGACCTCTTGCCCTCGGTGGTGAAGCAATTTGATGCCGGAAGAAGCTACTGGCCTTCATCTCCGGCGACCATAGACATCGGGCCGCCTGACCGGAAATCGGGCGATGAGCATGACTGGACCATCTGGTTTGGCCAGAAACCCATTGATGCCTATTGGCAAAACGTGCCCCGCTTCGTTAGCGAGTGGGGCATGCAGGCATTCCCGTCCATCGCAACCATAAAGGCCTTTGCCGGTGATGAAGCGCTGGGTGTTAACACAGCCATAATGAAGCACCGGCAGCGGAGCCGGATGGACTGGCTTGAGCCCGGCTTTAACGGGAACGATATGATCAAATGGTATGTAGATCAATATCATCAGCCTTCTGATGACTTCGAAAAAATGGTGTACCTGAGCCAGCTGGTGCAGGCCGAGGCCTGTAAATCTGCCATCGAAGCCCACCGCACAGCCATGCCACATTGCATGGGCAGCCTTTTCTGGCAGCTTAATGACTGCTGGCCAACAATATCCTGGTCAACGGTGGATTACTACTTTCGCTGGAAAGCCGCCCACCATGCCGTAAAAAAAGCCTTTGAACCTGTCATTCTTACCGCAAAACAAGAAGGAGGAAGGATTGAGGTTTTTGCAGTTACAGATAACCTGGAAATTAATGATGCGGTTCTTTCAGTCAAAATCATTGATTTTCAGGGTAATGTCTTTGTGTCAGAGAAGGCCAAAACATCATTGCCCGTCAACTCAAGCCTGCTGATTCATCGCCAGAATGTTTCATCCCACGTTGAAAATGGTTTGCAGAATCAGCGACTGCTGGTGCTTGAACTTGCCCGCAAAGGAGAGGTGATCACCACAAACCATTACTTTTTTGCAAAACCCAAACACCTGGAACTTGCAAAAGCCAAGATCAGTTACCAGCTCGAAAAAATTGAAAACCATTACCAGCTTACACTTGTTTCTGATACCCTGGTTAAAAGTCTTCGGATCGAAACCCCCGACCCCGATGCAGAATATAGCAACAATTATTTTGATATGCTGCCTGGACAAAGCTATAAAATACATATTCAGAGCTCTTTAAGGGCCTTGACGAAAGCCAAAATAACGCTTTATTATCTCAACCCCTGAAACCGTGTTTATGGTTTTTTGTGTTTTTATAAGCCCCTGTAAATGTGAAGATTAAGTTATTTGTTTTTTGCTAAAGAAAACAAAGGCAGAATGGTTTTGAGATTTATTTGTATGTTTAACACTCAAAAACCAATACCTACACTAATGAATACACTACAGAGAATCGTATTGCTTACCCTGCTTGGCATCTTATTTCCAGTTTTTCAATCTGCCGCAAATGCTGACTATCCTGATCACGAACGGCTGAGCCAAAGGTTGCAAGCCCTTAACCGGAATTATCCAGGGCTTGCCAGTTTGCAGTCACTTACCAAAACCGAGGGCGAAAAGGATATCTGGCTGCTTACCATCGGCAGGGGCGACATCGCCAATAAACCAGCCATTGCGGTGGTTGGTGGCGTTATGGGAGATCATCTTCTGGGAAGCGAGCTGGCATTGCAGTTTGCTGAGCGCGTACTGGCGTCTTCGTCAGAATCGAAAGTGCAAAACCTGCTGGACTCACTGAGCTTTTACGTATTTCCTGATATGTCGCCCGATGCCCGGGAGCAGTACTTCAGGCCGCTGAGGTATGAAAGGCTTGGCAATGCCAGCCCCACTGACCTGGATCGCGATGGCCGCATTGGGGAAGATGGGTATGACGATCTTAACAACGATGGCCTGATCACCATGATGCGCATCAAGGACCCAACCGGTGACTGGATGAAGCACCCTGAGGATGATCGGATCATGGTCAAAGCGCGGCCGGAGAAAGGAGAAACAGGCGAGTACCTTCTCTTTTCTGAAGGGATTGACAACGACAAGGATGGTCAGTTCAATGAAGATGGGGAGGAAGGGGTGTTCTTCAATCGCAATTTCTCGTTTAAGTACCCTGTTTTTAAGAGAGGGGCAGGCGAGCACGCTGTATCAGAAAGGGAAACCCGCGCCATTGCCGACTTCCTCTTTGATGCAAAAAACGTTTTTGCTGTCATCAGCTTTGGCGAGGCCAATAACCTGGCTACGCCCCTGTCTTACAATGAAAGGGATGCCAATGCCCGCATCTTTACAGGTTGGAAGGAGCAAGACATTGCCATCAACCAAAAAATAAGCCATCTGTATAACCAGCACCTTGGCGACAATGCACCTGCGGCAGCACCGGGCAGTGATGGCGACTTTTTCCAGTGGGCCTATTATCACTATGGACGGTATAGCTTTTCAACACAGGGCTGGCAGCCACCTAAAAACGACATGAATGACGAAGATGAATACGCTTCAGGCGAACTTGCCTTCCTGCGCTGGGCCGAAGAGCATCAGCTTGAAAATGCGTTTGTTCCGTGGACTGCCGTTGAACATCCTGATTTTCCCGGAAGGATGGTGGAGGTTGGAGGCATTGCTCCCTTTGTGATGAAAAGTCCACCTTATTACATGGTGGATTCCATCGCTGAAAAGCACACGGATTTCATAATGGACGTAGCCAGGCTGCGTCCGCAGATCGATATTGTGAATCTTAAAACGGAAAACCTGGGGCGCAACCTGAACCGCGTTAGCCTTGATGTGATCAACACGGGCTCCTTTCCAACTGCATCCCAGACAGGTGAACAAGTCAGATGGATGCAGAAGACCGTAATGCGGGTCACCCTTGACAGTGGCCAGACATTGGTCAGCGGACAGCCCGTTGAAGTGATGGGTGCCATTGGTGGCCGCAGCTCTGAAAGCAGGAGCTGGCTCATTCGTGGAAGCGGCAGTCTTATCATCAGGGTGGGCTCCGAAGCTTCCGGGTTTAAGGAGGTAAAAGTGGATCTCTGACAAGGCAAGACACCTAACCACGAAATAAACAATTGCCATATTTTTTCAGGCCCTGTTTTGCAGTTATAACCTTTAGCAACCAAATCATCAATAAATAAAACAATATTCATGAAGAGAATTCTGATAATCCTTGTATTTATCTTGTTTTTGATCCCGGCAGAAGCCAGGGAGTCTGACGGACGTGCCATCGGCAACTTTTTTAAGGCCTCCGGCACCCCTGTCAATCCAAAGGTGCAGATCAGCTGGAACCGCTATTACACAAACGAGGGGCTGCATGACCTATACAATCAGCTTGAAAGTGCACACCCGAACCTTGTTAGGCTTGGGTCCATTGGCCAGAGTTTTGAAGGGCGGGAGTTGTGGATGCTTACCGTTACCAACCTGGATAACAAGCCTCATCGGGAAAAACCCGCTTTGTGGATAGATGGCAACATACACGCCAACGAGATTCAGACAGCTGAGGTATCGGTTTACACGGCCTGGTACCTTGTGGAGAATTACGGCAAGAACGATTTCATCACCCAGTTGCTTGACGAAAAGGTGTTTTATATCCTGCCGGTGATGAATCCTGACGGGCGCGAAAACTACATGAACCAGCCCAACACCTCGAGTAGCCCCCGAAGCGGAACAATACCCCTTGATGATGACGGTGATGGAATGGCGGGGGAGGATGGTTTCGACGACCTCAATGGCGACGGCCACATTACCCAGATGCGCCGGCGCAACCCATACGGACAATGGAAGACAGACCCCGGCGATCCGCGAAGAATGGTGCAGGCCGCGCGCGGTGAATTTGGCGAGTGGGAACTGCTCGGATGGGAAGGCATTGACCGCGACGGCGATGGCAGGCTCAATGAGGACCGGGATGTGGGATACTACGACCCCAATCGCGACTGGGGCTGGAACTGGCAACCCGATTATGTGCAGCGGGGCGCATACCTTTATCCTTTCTCACTGCCTGAAACAAGAGCCGTTCGCGATTTTGTGATCGCACATCCCAACATCGCAGGCTCCATTACTCACCACAATACCGGCGGTATGCTGCTGCGCGGCCCCGGCGCGGCAGAGGATTCGCAATACTACCTGCCTGAAGATGTAAGGGTGTATGACGCCCTGGGCGAGCTCGGTGAAAGGATCATCCCTGGCTATGACTACCTCGTCCTGTATCAGGACCTTTACACCGTTTATGGTGGACAAATTGACTGGTTTCACATGATGCGCGGGATATTTACCTTTACCTCCGAAATGTTTTCACGGTATTACCTCTTTCACGAAAGACAAAGGGGGTGGGGCGGAGGCTTCGCTGAAGATTATTTCACCTTTGACAGATACCTGTTGTTTGAAGATGCTTTCGTGCCATGGGAAGACTACGATCACCCGCAGTTTGGACAGATCCAGATCGGTGGCTTTAAAAAGAACTACATCAGAAACAACCCCGGATTTTTGCTCGAACAGGAGCTGCACCGCCTGACGGCCTTTTCCCTCTTTCACGCCTATCATACACCGAAGCTTGAAATCGTGGAACTGACTTCCGTGGACATTGGCGGTGGCCAGCGGGAAGTGACAGCCGTAATTGCCAACACGCGACTCATACCCACACACGCGGGAATCGACCTGAGGTTTAACATTGAACGGCCAAATTATGTTTCTTTGGAAGGCGCGGATGTGCTGGCCGGTATGCGGGTCATCAACCGCGATCTGAATGTTGTGGAAGAACAAAGACATAACCCTGCCATCATTGAAGTAGAAAACATCCCGGGGATGGGCACAGTAACCGTAAGGTGGATCGTGCAAGGCCGCGGCTCCCTCTCAGTCAAAGTAGATAGCCCCAAAGGAGGAACCGTCACTAAAAACCTGTAACTGTCGATTGTCGATTATTGATTGCCGGTTGATAGTTGTCCTTGCAGTGCCTAAAGGCTGAAAGCTGGAAGCTCGAATGGTTTGCGGAATATCGAGGGTAAAAATTTATGGTTGGAAAAGAAAATCTAACATCCAACATCTAACTTCTAACATCAATTCCTGATCTTAGGCAAGCTTGTAAAG
>SKOK01000137.1 GCA_007120085.1 Bacteroidales bacterium
TGTTCCGGTGTGCCTGGTTTATTGCCGGATTGTTTCCTCACGGTGTAGTAAGTTTTCCGTTATGCCACAAAAATAATAAAAATTAATGCTTAAAGCCTGATTGACGTTTCATATTATGAAAAGACGGGCGGTTCGTATTGTTTTATTTGTGTAGATTTGTAAAAAATCGAAATGGCCGTCGAAAAACCCTTTAGCTGCAATGCTGTATGCGTTTTAAAGAGGCGGCATTAGCCATTCTTAATTTTAATTTTATGACTGTGAAAAAATTATTCTTTGTGATTTCGGCCTTTGCGCTAGTATTGATGGGCTGTAGCGATGATGAAACATCCTTTGATGACCTGGTGGTGGGCATGTGGGTCAACACCCATGTTAACAACCAGCCCGTGCTCACTGATGCAGCCTTTGTGACTGAATACCGGGCCGGCTTATCGCAGCTTTATGCCACCGGGCTTACCATTGACGAAGACAACAAAAGCTGGTTTGAAACCACCACGTTTACTTATGTGGTTGACGGTAAAAATATTACAATAGAAGGCCCGGATGTTTTCGGGGATTATTTTTATATGGAGTTTTCCATTACTTCAATTGATGATGAGAAGATGGAATATGTTGTAAATACTTTCAAAATCAACGGCGAAGATTTCCCTGACCCGCACACATATACCCTTGCCAGGGTGAAGACAGACCTTACAGATGATTTTACTGGCACCTGGTATGGCAGAAACACCACACCTGGTGCACCGGAAACATATCACTACTGGGATTATTTTCCCGATGGCACTTTTGATTATTATTTCCAGGATGAGGATGAAAACTGGGTCAACAAGCCTGACAATGACGGCGAATGGTATTTATACGGCAATTTGCTGGCTTCCAATTATTCGAATGACCTGCAAACTGGAGGAACCGGCAGGAATTTTGAGTGCTGGGACATCTCTATTGATGGTAACATCATGACATGGCATGGTTTGCGGGAGGATGGTTTCATTGTCACATTTGAAATGGAAAAGGTTGACAATCCGCCGTTGTAAACGTGCAACAGAATCTTGTGCAATAAAACGCTTGTTGGAATTATAAATTCACCATGTATCTTACACACAAGACATACATAAAGGACCAGATGAAGGTGGCGGATCTGCTTTTTGAGAACCCCTACCTGATGCTGATGATGCAGCACTTTGGCATCAATTTCGTGGTACAGGACAAAACTGTTGAGCAGGTTTGCCTCGAAAACAACATCAACAAAGATGTTTTTGTTGCCATAGCCAATCTTTATAACGGCTTCAAGGAGCTTGATACAGCGCATTTTTCAGTTTCGGACATAGATTGTATCATCGCTTTTCTGAAAAACAGCCATCATTATTATAAGGAAGAAAAGTATCCTGAGATAAAGGACCTCATCCGGGATATCGTCAAAATCAACAACACTCCTGAGATTAAGCTCATTGAGCGGTTTTTTGATGAGTACTTTAATGAAGTGATTGACCATCTGAAATATGAAGATGAGGTGGCTTTCCCATATTTCGTGGAGCTGACAAAAAGGGGAGGAGAGGAGCAGAAAGCGGATTACTCAGCGGGAACGTATCGAGATCATCATACTGATATCGAAACCAAAATTATTGAGTTGAAAAAGCTCCTGCTGAAACACATTCCGCTGCAACACGACAGAATATTACGCAGAAGATTAATTATCAGCTTATTCGAGCTTGAGTATGACCTAACCATCCATTACGCCATAGAGGAAGACCTGTTGATTCCCTTGATTGATGGTTTTGAGAAAACCCTTGGCCGTGGCTGAATGTAACATACACATAGCAATCATTGAGCCCTCCCATATCCTGTTTGAGGGTCTGTCAAACATTTTGCTGAAGGGCAACCCCCACGGACACATCCTTCGCTTTGACAGCCTCGATGAGCTGAATGAATACCGCCATCGTGACCATATGGAGGTGGTCGTCATTAATCCGGCCATCATCATGGGCGACCCCAATGTGCTGAGTTCTTCTAAGAAACATCTTCAAAAGGCGCAATGGGTTGGACTGGTTTCTTCCGTTGTGGGAGAGGGTTTGTTAAAGCTGTTTGATGCGATTATCCAGGTGACTGACGCACCGTCTAATATCAACAATACCATCACCAAACTCACTGAAGGAGACTGCATTTGCTCCGATAATCAGGCTGCGGAGGAATTGTCAAACCGTGAAAAAGAGGTGCTGACAGCGCTCGTCAATGGCTTGTCGAACAAGGAGATCGCGGATAAACTGCATATCAGCACACACACCGTGATCAGCCACCGCAAAAACATCAGCCATAAGGCCGGCATCAAATCGGTTGCCGGCCTTACCATCTATGCCATCACACAAAACATCATTTCCATAGAGGATATTCAGGCGGGAAATTAATACAACCGTCAATATTTTCCCCTGCAGAGACGCACGGCAGTGCGTCTCTGCAACAGGATAATAACCACAATTGGGGATAACCCACCCATATTTTCCCTGTTTTTGGGGATTGCAGGAAACTCCGGGTATGCCAAACTTTGCAGCAGATTATTAATATGGACTGAGGGGCTTTGTTTTGCGACATCTGAAACATCGTAAAGCCTCTTTCTTCCAGGGTTTTATATCTACTGCATGTACACCAGACATATTATTACTTCGCTGTTATTTTTGTTCTTTACCGGGTTTGCTTTGGTTGGCAAGGCCGAAACGATCACCATCAAGGGTATTATCGTAAACGACCGGAGTGAAAGTCTGCCGGCTGCTACGGTGCAACTTAACGATGGGGAGTTCGGAATGGTTACTGGCCAGGATGGCCGTTTTGAGTTCAACGGGCTGCCTGCGCAAGTTTATAAGCTGCAAGCCAGCTACATGGGCTATGAAACCTACACCCGGATCATCGAACCTGGGCAGGCATCCGGACTCGTGGCTGTCAGGCTCACCCCTTCTGAGATGCTGCTCGAGGGGGTAGAAGTGTCGGAGAACCGGCAGCAGATTGCCAGGCGGGTGAACTCCATTTCGGTAGAACATCTGCAGGCGGATTTTTTCTCCGGCAACCAGGCAGGCAGCCTGATGCGCACTTTGAGAAGGATCCCTGGCGTGCATTCGATGGATGCAGGCACCGGGATGTCGAAACCGATGATCCGCGGACTGGGTTTTTACCGTGTGGTATTCGCGCAAAACGGGATCAAGCAAAGCGGCCAGCTCTGGAACCAGCATATTGGCATCAGCATCGACCAGCATGCCATCAGCCAGATGGAGATCATCAAAGGGCCCTCCTCGTTGCGGTATGGCTCGGATGCGATCGGCGGTGTGATCAACATCCTGCCCGCTCCCATCCCGGCCAAAGGCCAGTGGTCGGCAGATGTATCCCTCACGGCAAAATCCAACACCGAATGGATGGGTGCTTCCACGGGCTTCTCCGGGCGGTGGGGCGATGTTTATATCCACCTGCAGGCCACACACAACCGTTTTGGTGACTTTCGGGTGCCCGGCACCGATGTCTTTCTGCTCCCCGCCCCTGCCGGTACAGCAGAAGCCACCCACGAGGTGGAGCTCGGCGACCACGCGCATAACACCGCCGGCGAGGAAACCGGCATCTCGCTCGTTACCGGAATCGTCAGACCCTGGGGAAATTCCTACTTCGACGTGCGCTTCCATACGGTAGAAAACGGCTTTTTTGACTATGTCGGGCTGCAGCACGCATCCAGAAGAGAAGAACACATGGCAAGCACCAGAGAGGTCAAGCTTCCTTATCAAAGTGTTTCTGATTATTCGATCAACCATTTCACCAACAGGTACTTTGGAGAAAACAAGCTGGAGATAGCCCTGGGATACCAGTTTAACAGCTCAACCGAACACAGCCGTCTGACAGACAGAACCGGGAACAGGTATGATGATCTGATGTTTTATCGCGAAAAAGACAACCTGGAGCTTCAGCTTGACCTGCACAACATCACGGCAAACACAAGCTATTCCTTCCGGCACCTTGAGAACCACCTGGTTGATATGATTCTTCACACCGGCTACGAACAAAACAGCACGGATGGATTCAGCCACATCCTGCCCGATTATTCACGTGCATCTATTGGCGCCGGCTTGATCCATCAATACGAGTTGTCGCCCCGGTGGATCATCAACAGTGGTATGCGGTTCGACTATCATCTCATCAATATGAAAGAGAGCCTGAATCCCGATCCGGCCTTCGGAGACTCGATATTTAACCCGCAATTTGAAGAGCATTACCTGGGCACCGCTTTTTCGCTGGGGGCGAACTACATCCCAAATCCAAACAATATTTTCAAAGCACATATTGGGAAAAGCTTCCGGGTGCCGGCCATCTATGAATTGGGGGCTTACGGCCTGCACAGGCACGAGGGACGGTTCGAACGCGGCGACCTCAGCATCAAGCCAGAGGAGGCCTGGCAGCTTGACCTGGGCTACGAACTGGAGACCGATGGTCTCCGCATCATGCTTAGCCCGTTTGCCAATTACTTTACCAATTATCTCTTTCTGAACCCAACTGCAGAACTCAGGTCCGAAGGCCAGGTGTATCGCTACCACCAAAGCGAAGCCCTCCTGTATGGCGGAGAGGCGAGCGTGGAATATGAATGGAGGGAAAGGGTCAACCTGTACGCAGGCATCGAATACGTGTATGCACTGAACCTGGACCTGAAGCGGTCGCTGCCTTTTACCTCTCCGATGTCGGCCATCACCGGCCTTGAGTATGCTTTTGCAGACAGGGGGATATTCAGCAACATTCGTGTGGGAATCGAGGGGGTATTGGTCGGGGCGCAGAACAACACGGTGCCGAACGAGCTCAGCACCCCGGGGCACTTTAGTCTTAACATGCACGCCTCGACCCTGTTGCAGCTGGCCGGGCAGCAGGTGGACATCTCCTTGCGGGTAAATAATGCCTTGGACAACAGGTACTATGACCACATAAGTTTTTACCGCCGGATGCGGATCCCCGAACCGGGCAGAGACGTGCAGTTGTTTGTAAAAATACCCATAAATAAATGAAAAGTGAAAAGTGAAA
>SKOK01000125.1 GCA_007120085.1 Bacteroidales bacterium
ACCATCGCCGGAGAAATCCTGCTCAAACGACAATACCGCATCCGAAAAGGACGTATGGTGTTCATGCTCGAAAACTCCCTGAATATCCACGACGACATCCTGCAACAAGAACTCAGCAAGGCTTCCGATGAAAAGATGAAGCATATCGTGGCCACCATACAGCGCGACCAGAATGCCATCATCCGCAACGAAAGCTCATTCATCCTGATCATACAAGGAGTTGCCGGCTCAGGAAAAACATCCATCGCCCTGCACCGCATCGCATTCCTGCTCTACCGCTTCCGCGAAAATATCTCCTCAAAAGAGATCCTCATCATCTCACCAAACAAAGTGTTTGCCGACTACATCTCCAACGTACTGCCCGAACTGGGCGAAGAAAAAATCCCTGAAATGGGAATGGAAGAACTGGCAAACGAAGCCCTCGATAAAAAAATCCGCTTCCAGTCCTTCCACGAACAGGTGAATGCCCTGCTGACAAAAAAAGATGAGGCCTTCCGGCAAAGGATAAGCTTCAAGGCAAGCTTTGAATTTGTCCGATTGGTTGATCAATACCTGGCTCATATTGAAAACCATTATTTCAGCCCGACCGATTTCTGGATCAAGAAGAATTTTGTGCCCGACTGGTTCATCAAAGAAAAATACGCAACCTACCACCGCATCCCACTGCTGAAACGTTTTGAGGCCATCGCCAAAGACGTCGAAGAGAACATCCGCTTTTATTACAGATATGACATCAATGCCGCTGAGCGCAACGAGATCCGCAAAGCCGTTGAAGGGATGTTCCGCATCACCAACCTGCGGCAGCTCTACAAAGACTTTTATGACTGGCTTGAGAAACCCGAACTGTTTAAGCAGGCAGCACGTGCCCAATATGAGTGGGCCGACGTGTTTCCGCTGATCTATATGAAGACCCGCCTGGAAGGACACCAGGCATACGCTGAAGTCAAACACCTGCTGGTGGACGAAATGCAGGACTACACCCCTGTGCAGTACGCTGTTCTCTCCAGGCTTTTTAGCTGCAGGAAAACCATCCTGGGTGATGCCAACCAGTCAGTGAACCCCTATAGCTCATCCTCAGCCACAGAAATACAAAAGGTTTTTCCCGAATCGGATATCGTAACACTGCTCAAGAGCTACCGTTCCACCTATGAGATCACAAACTTTGCGCAGGGCATCTCGCGCAACGATGAGCTGGTGGCCATCGAAAGACACGGCGAAGAACCAGACATCATTTCACTGCAAAACGAAGATGAAGAGATCAGAACCATCAGGGCGCTCATCAAAGACTTCCGGCAATCAGAATACCGCTCCCTGGGCATCATTTGCAAAACCTGGAAACAGGCTGAATGGCTGCACCACGAACTGGAAGACCCCGATGAATACATCTACCTGCTGAGCGCCCAAAGTGCCTCCTTTGCCGAGGGCGTTATTCTCACCACAGCCCACATGGCCAAAGGCCTGGAGTTCGACCGGGTGGTGGTGCCTTTTGCCTCCGCAGCAAACTACAAAAACAGCATCGACAAAAGCATGCTCTATATCGCCTGCACACGGGCCATGCACAAACTAACCCTCACACACACAGGGAAGCCCTCCGGTATGCTGCCAAACCATTAAGAACTTCAATCATCCGTCAACAGGGCTGCTGCAAAACCAAATGATTAAGCAGGCCTGAACGGTTGGAACATTCTTTCGTACCTTTGCAAAAACATATGTCATGGAAACACCTGTAAGATCCTTTGCTTTTCGCGATGCTGACGCCATGGTTTACGCAACCGCCAGGGCAAAGCTGGAAGCCGCCTTCCCTGGGCTGCAGTTTACATATTCGGACACTGAAACCCACATCCTGCACATCGCCAGCGGCGGTTCGGAACGCGAGGTGATCACCGCCATGCAACCCGGCAAAACCTACCTGCTGCTGGCCGGCCGTGAAGGGAATTCCTGGGCCGCCGCCACAGAGGTAAAAGCATGGGCCGACCATCAAAGCATCAACACCATCCTGGTTTCCCAGGACGAAAAAGACAGCGAAAAACTGCTGCAACAGTTCACCACTGTGAGCAAAGCCTTCAACATCCTGACGGGAAAACGTGCAGGGCTAATCGGCGGGGTATCGCACTGGCTCGTAGCATCATCTTACCCCCTGGAGCTGGCACGCGAACGCCTCGGCATCATTATCGAAGCCCTGCCCTGGGAGCAGCTTCCCGACTACCTCTCCTATGAGCCCGACAGGGAATTCCTGGAGGCATTCAGAGAGCATAACCCCGGCAAACTGCAGGACGAAGCACGGATACACCATTTTTTAAAAACCATGATCGCACTGCACCAGCTGGATGCAATTACGCTGGAATGCTTCACCATGGTCAAAAGCAAAGAGGTAACAGCCTGCCTCTCCCTTTCGTTGCTTAACAGCCGCGGCATCGTGGCCGCCTGCGAAGGCGACCTGGTGAGCCTGGCCGGCATGATGCTGATACAAGCCCTCACCGGACACATCCCGTGGATGGCCAATGTGGCAGCCATCAACGCCGACCACGTGCTCCTCGCACACTGCACGGCGCCGATTGACATCCTGTCAAACTTCTCCGTCAACACGCACTTCGAAACGGATATGTCAGCCGCCATACAAGGCAATGTATCCGAAAAAGAGGTAACGGTGTTTCGCCTTAACCAGGGACTGAACAAGGCTTTCATCGCCCAGGGGAAGATCCTCTCGCGGCCACAGCACAGCTTCGCCTGCCGCACGCAGGTCGAGCTCGCCTTGCCGGCAGATGCCATAGATAAGCTGAAACACTCACCGCTTGGAAACCACCACCTGGTCATCCCCGGAAACCATGTGGAATTGCTGGAAATGGCCTGCCGGTACAAAAACATTCAAGTGGTTTAATGTTTTATGTGTTTATAATTTCGTAACAATTTGTCAATTAGTTCTTTAATCATGGATCAGTCTGTTGTTTTCATCACCCTCTTGTTGGTACTGGGCTTGTTTGCCTGGGGACGTATCCGTCACGATTTTGTGGCCTTCATTGCACTGTTTGTCCTTGTGATCGCTGGGATTGTCAGTCCGGCTGAAGCCTTTCTTGGCTTTGGCCATCCGGCAGTGGTCACAGTGGCAGCAGTGCTGGTGATCGGCAAAGCACTTGAATATTCAGGGCTGGTTGATCTGCTGGGCAAATGGGTGATGAAGGTCGGAAAAGGCTTGCTTTTGCAGATCGTCGTGCTGTCATTGCTCGTGGCCGTAGCTTCTGCCTTTATGAACAATGTCGGGGCCCTGGCCATCATGATGCCCATCGCCATACACATGGCACGCAAAAGCGGCAATCCGCCATCATACATCCTTATGCCCATCGCCTTTGCCTCTTTGCTGGGAGGGATGACAACGCTCATCGGTACGCCACCCAACATCATCATCGCCACCTTCAGGGCCGATGAAACCGGCGAAGCATTCGGCATGTTTGCCTTTTCACCGGTGGGTGTGGCACTTGCAATCACTGGAATTGCCTTTGTTTCACTTCTGGGATGGCGGCTGCTTCCCAAAAGGGCCGCGCGCAAATCAGAGGCAGAGCTTTTTGACATCGACGACTACATCACCGAGCTGGAGGTCACAAAAGAATCGAAAATAAAGGGCAAGAACATCGAAGCGCTTTACAAGGCTTCGGATGCAGAAGTGCAGGTTCTGGGCCTGGTAAGAAACAACAAACGCATCCACGCCCCTGACCCTGAAGAGGTCTTGCAGCTTAAAGACATTCTCATCATAGAAACCGAGGCCGCCGACCTGAAAACCTTCATTGAAGATACCGGCATGAAGCTCGTGGGCGGCAAGAAGTTCAGAAAGGACGCAGAAGGCTCAAAGAAAATAGCTATCACCGAAGCCGTGGTGATGGCGGATTCATCACTCATTGGCCGTTCGGCAGCCGACCTCCGTATGCGCAGCCGCCATGGCATCAACCTGCTGGCCGTTGCCCGAAGAGAGAAAAGGATACGCCGGCGCCTCGATCACGTCATCTTTCGCGTGGGAGATGTGCTGTTGCTGCAGGGACGCGAACACCTGCTCAACGACACCATTACGTCGATCGGATGCCTGCCATTGGCCAGGCGCGGTCTTCGCATTGGATACAAAACCCGGATACCGCTCGCGCTGGGTATATTTTTTACATCTGTGCTGCTCGTCATAACAGGCTTGCTGCCGGTGCAGGTTTCTTTTGCCATGGCAGCAGTAGCCCTGGTGCTGAGTGGCGTACTGCCGGTCAAAGATATGTACACGAGCATCGACTGGCCCGTGATCGTGCTGCTGGGCGCGATGATCCCGGTGGGCACCGCCCTGGAAACCACAGGCGGGGCAGCCAGCATCGCCGGCATCATACTGGATGTCGGCAGCAGCATGCCGGCGTGGGCGATACTGACAATCATCCTGGTCGTAACCATGTTCTTGTCCGACATCATCAACAACGCAGCCACAGTGGTCCTGATGGCACCCATCGCCATCAGCGTGGCAAACACCCTCGGATATTCCATTGATCCCTTTCTGATGGCCGTGGCAGTAGGAGGCTCCTGCGCCTTCCTGACCCCGATCGGCCACCAGTCAAACACCCTCGTAATGGGGCCGGGCGGTTATAAATTCACCGATTACTGGCGCATGGGACTGCCACTCGAAGTGATCATTGTGCTGATTGGCGTTCCCGCAATCCTTATGGTATGGCCTCTTTGATTTTCATCAAGAAACAGTATAAAATATTCTGATTTTATAACCTTTCATATCATGCGCAGATTAATTTTTTTAACTCCAGTATTTGCTTTCCTTTTTGCATTTTGTGCAAATGAAAAAAAACCTCAGGAGATTGTCGTGATGACCTTTAATATAAGGTTTGACAATCCGTCAGACGGAATAAATGCCTGGCCCGAAAGGCTTCCCCTGGTCGCATCTTACCTGCAAACAGCAATGCCCGACATTGTGGGCATACAAGAAAGCCTTCACCATCAGAACCTGGATCTTTTAAGCATCATGCCGGGCTA
>SKOK01000211.1 GCA_007120085.1 Bacteroidales bacterium
ATGAAAAAACACGTAACAGGCATTTTGATGCTATTTCTGGCGGCCCCAATAATGTTTTGGGCTTGTGCCGAAGATGAAGACTCTGTAGAGTTGCAACCCATCGTTGAGCTGCTTTCTCCGGCGTTCTGTGACACGATCTGGTTCGATGAGCCTTTTACCTTCAGGATACGGGTGACCGATCCCGGGAAAAAGGGGCTTGGGACACTGAGCTTTGACACGCATCACAATTTCAACCATCACTCTCACGGTGCGCACACGACGTGTGACATGGATCCGGAGAAAGAGGCCGTACATCCTTTTGAGAAGGTTTGGATCCACAACCTCCCTGATGATGAAACCGACTTTGTTTTTGAGAAGGAGATCACCATCCCTTCGGTTGCAGAGGAGGGAGTTTATCACGATTACGGCGACTACCACTTTCATATTTCTGTAACCAACATGGGGGGTTACCAAACTTTTACACCCCTGGATTATAAGCTGCTATATCGCGACGGACATCCTGACGCAAAGACAATGCATGAATAATGACAATTAATTAAGCGGCGGAGGCCATGGAATCTTCCAGAGGTTTTTGTGGATGTTATTTCTTTATCAATCTTTTAACATAAGTTTCTTCATCCACAACTATTCTGATCAAATAAATTCCGGCATGGTTTCCTGTCAGATCGAGCAAGTGGCGTGATTGGCCAGGCAGTTCTTTTCGCATAACAACATTCCCATAAGCTCCATAAATTTCAAGATTCAGCTTTTCTGCCGCTTGATAGTCATTCAGTTCAAGGGTAAAAAGACCATCAGTTGGGTTGGGGTGAATGCTGAATTTGCGTTTAGCAAGATCAGGAGAAGAGAGTTCTTTGGAGACAGTCACTGTCCAATCCGAATGATTGTTTCCGTCTTCGGCAACAACGGTATAGACCACAGGCCCGATAAAGTCGTTTGCTGTTGTTCCGCTTACCTGTGTCACCCCATCAACATTGGCCGTAGCACCTTCTGACAGGGCAAAATGGGCCACCAGCGCGCTTAAGTCCGCATTTGCCTCCACAAGGACATCTATGGTGTTGGTTTGATCATTGATTTCAGTTTCTCCGATTTGTTCATCAAAAACAAAGCTTAAAATACTGGCCTGATCAGACAACACATTTAATAATACGGGAATGGGATAAACAGGCTGCACGGGGTCGGATGATTTTATCATCAGCTCAGTTTCATAGGTGCCGGGCATGACGTTTTTCGAATTGATTTCAACATGAACATCAACAGATTCACCGGCATGAACCGTTCCCCACTTTAAGTCATGATCAAGCCACTCGGCAATGCCTGGTTGTTCTATGATGCCGCATCCTTCGTCCGGTGCGGCATCAAACCCATCATCGCATTCGGCATATGCTGCCAGATGAATTACTTCATCATCTGAAAAAAAGTACCGGGGATATTTAACCGACATGGTGTTTCCATCAACATCTATTCTTCTGAATCCATAAGGCGTGTTGGTGGATGGTCTGAGCAGAAATGCCCAGGAACCTTGCCCCCAGATATTGCCGTGGTCAAAAACAATCACATATTCAGCACCAATTTCCCAGCCGCTGTATTCAAAAAGCTCTTCGCCTGTCCATCCTGTTTCCGGGTCCTGGTCAGTATCGAGCAGCAAATAAGCATTGAAGGTTTCGGGATCTATTTCGTCGGCAAACTTGATTTTAAAAAAGAACTCGTTATTGGATGTAATATCCGCGTAAATCGCTATGATGTCGGGGCTGTCACCGGTTTGATCGCCTTCAGGGTCCAAAATTATGAGCCTTTCCCATCCTAAAGACCAGTCAAGCGGCAACAATCCATCATTGCTTATGCTTATGACACGCTCATCTGTTTCGCCCATAGGCAGCGAAGCCGTGATCTCATCGGTGCAAACCAGTAATTTTGCTGGCTCATCGGTTATCACAAAGCTCTTAATCCCTGAAGAAATACTGTTTTGCATATCATCGGCAACCTCCACATAATAATAAACGGTGTCGCCAAGCGCCATTTCCGGAATTTCTGACTGGTATAGAAAGCGATCTGACAGTTGCATCACCAAGGCCTGGTAATCAACGTTGTTGGTGCTGTAGAACAGGCTTACATCAGGCTTGCCCTGCGTCACAGAGACCAGTGCTTCTATGGGGAATGGCCCGGATGTTGCGGTGTTGGGCAATTTTGTAAGATACATGATCTCAGGCTGGCTTGTTTCGTCGGAATACCCAATGACCCTGATATCATCAATAAACCAGCCTTCGGCTTCATTCCTGTGGTCGGAGGCCATGTAAAACCTGACAAGAACATTTTCGCCAAGATAGGGCACCAGGCAGGCTCTTTCCCTGACCCACATAATATCACGGAAACCGTTGTAAACAGGTTCTCCTAATGGCTGCATACCTGTGCCACCGGCACCCTTGGTTGAATACTCCCCGGGCAGGGACTCCCAGCTTTGCCCATGGTCGGCAGATATTTGTAATTGAGCCAAATCAATGTCTCTTTCAAGATGGTAACGCGTGTTGAAGGTTAAAAAAGCATTGTTCATGTTTGACAAATCGAGCGGATCACTCATCGCCATGGCGACTTCCGTGCTGGATTCATAATAACCATAAGGACTATCATTAAAACAGAGCTGCCTGTCAGACGTCCTTTCATCAGTAACGCCCCATTTGCCGTCAACCTCCCACTGATCCATGCCATCGAGGGCATTATCAAAAAACAAAAGCTGCGGCATCCCAAAAGTAATTTCGTATAATTCTGATGCGATATAGCCTTGCGGACACGTGAATAGCAAGGTCATGGTAACAGTATGCCCCGATGGCATATCTTCTGAAAGGCTTATGTTGAAGCTTACTTCTTCTGTGGTTAGCGCGGCAATGTCTGATACAACATGATCGGTGTGAATGCTTACAAACTCGTCAACACACGATATCTCGACGTTAACATCCTCTGAATCAGTAATATATCCCTTGTTTCTTATTGAAAAGATCAAATCTACAGTCTCACCTGCTTCGGCTTCCATATTGCCGTTTCCACCATCAGTATCGTCAAACCGATGATCTTCGGGTTTTAGGTAAATGCCAGCTGCCATCACCATATATTGTTGCATGTAAAGATTTTCTTCAGCAAGCGGTATGATCCGGTCGGAAGATGGCCAGAACATATCAATCCGACTGCCTATTTCGGGGGTAAATACAATGATCTTATCCTTCACACCTTGTTCTCCGTGCATCCATGAATCATGATCGCCATTGACTGTGTAATTAACGGTTTGTAAGGAGTGTCCAAAAACATAGCCATTGCCTTTGGTCATATCATGCATATATTCCATAAAAATATCCATATCAGGGAATAAAAACCCATCGGGTTCAGTAGGATGGATCAATAGATTGCTAAATGAATGGAAGTTTAGTGCTGTGCGAAAGCCTTTGTTAATGCAAAGGTCTCTTATGGCCTGTGTTTCTGATTCAGAAAAAGCATGAGTGCCCCTGTACACCGGACTGCCGGGGTAACTTTGCGAACCTGTATTATTAAATCCCCAACCATAACCGTAGTTACGGTTCAGGTCAACGCCGTCATACCAGTGATTAAATTCACCGTTCTCATTATTATCGCGCATGTTTTTGCGCCATAAGCCACCGCCACCGGGTACAACGGTTTCATTATGGATATATCCATCAATATTTACCACAGGCACAAACCAAATCTCACGATGATCAACCATATAGGTGGCCAGCTGATCCTCCCCGTAGTTCTCCAGTAGCCATTGTGTAAAATAGAGGGGAGCAATAAACGACATGGGCTCATTTGAGTGGTGCATGCCGGTTATGAGTGTGCGCGGCAAGTCTGCGTCATCATTCAGGCCGGAAGTGATTTTGTAGGCCAGGATGTTGCGCTCCTGGTAGGTTTGTCCGATTACCATGGGCTCTGACATGATGCTGGGGTATTCAGCATGCAGTGAATCAATAAAGGCAATAATCTCGTCATAATTAAAAAACCCCCCAAGGCTACCCTGGCCAATTTGCAGGGATGTTTCCTTAGGTGTAACCAGTCTTGTCTGCAGATAGGCCGTCAGGTCTTTGTGAACAATCTCAAAAGAATAGTCATGTTCGCGGAGGCGTTGCAACTCGTGCTCCATCGCAACGATTGTGGCCAGGGTATTATCTGTGGAGACATATCTGACATCAAAACCATGTAATAGCAAGCCCTCCAGCTCAGCCTCATGCACTAACTGAACCTCTACAAGGCTGACTACAGGGTGTGTTTGGTTTTCGTTTTGATTTTGCTGGGCGAATAGCGCAGTTGTTGCAATCCAGCATGTGATAAGGAAAATAGTTTGTAGTTTTAAAACGGCTGTTTGTTTCATGCTTGACAAATTTGGTTCATAAAATATGTAGCTCAGCTGTATATAACCAAATTCATACCAAAAACAGCAAGAGGCCAACATTCAAAACATTACAGCCTTGGTTAAATAAACGTCAGCAGGTTAAGTGTCCGGTTCCACACATACGCTGTTCGTCAGCGAACGGTTGCTGCGTTTGCATGTTGTTGATAAGGGTGGCCGGATCTGTTTCGATCTCCCGGGTATTCTGGAGTGTGTAAGGCAGGGAATAAGCACAAACATGCTTGACGACCTAAAAATCTGCCATTGGGTGCAATTAACCGAGATATTAATAAATGAAACCGTGATACAGGTCGTTCGTCGGCATTTGTTTTTATGACAAAATGCACCTCCTTTATCACCGTGGGTACTCCATGTACTGCATGGTCTGTTCCTTAACCCTCGCACCGTGAAGCTTTTCAACGATGTGCAAAGAAAGGTCTATGCCGGCGCTGATGCCAGCAGCTGTCATCAAGCGGCCATTGTCAACAAAGCGGGCGCCTTTCCTGTAGATGCTTTTGGGGGCAATGGCAGTTACATCATCAGCCACGGCATGGTGCGTGGTAAACTCTTTGCCATCCAG
>SKOK01000093.1 GCA_007120085.1 Bacteroidales bacterium
CGAGGCTAAAGGAGATGGGGGTTTCATATACTGAGGGCATCGCAGAAACAGGCATTGTGGCAGTTATTGAAGGCCGGAATCCTGATTCGGCCCTGGTGGCGCTGCGAGCCGATATGGATGCACTCCCGATCCACGAAGAAAACAGGGTGGAATACAAATCTTCTGTTCCCGGGGTGATGCACGCTTGCGGACATGATGTGCATATGGCAAGTTTGTTAGGAACGGCCAGAATACTTCATCACTTGCGCGATGAGTGGCAGGGCACGGTCAAGCTCATCTTTCAGCCGTCAGAGGAACGCTACCCCGGCGGTGCCAGCCTGATGATCGCCGAGGGTGTTTTAGAACATCCCCGGCCTGATGCGATTTTTGGGCAGCATGTTTTTCCTGACCTCGCCGCAGGAAAAATTGGCATCCGCAGTGGACGCTATATGGCCTCTACTGATGAAGTATATATCAATGTGAAAGGCAAGGGTGGACATGCTGCAACACCTCATCTCAACGTTGACCCCATCGTGATCGCTTCTCATATAATAATTGCACTGCAGCAGATCGTAAGCCGAAATGCAACGCCTTACATCCCCACTGTGCTGTCGTTTGGACGCATCACCGGTGATGGACAAATGAATGTGATCCCCGATGAGGTAAGGCTCGAAGGCACTTTCCGGACTTTTAATGAAGAGTGGCGCCAGAAAGCCCATCTGCGCATACGTGAAATTGCCGTTTTTACAGCACAGGGGATGGGTGGCGACTGTGACGTGTTTATTGAACCCGGGTATCCGTTTCTCGAAAATGATCCTGTACTGGCAAAGGATTTTAAGAAGTGGGCATCTGAATATGTGGGTCATGAAAACATCGTAGATCTTGAGCTGTCAATGACAGGAGAGGATTTTGCACATTATGCGCAGATAGCAGATGCCTGTTTTTATCGCCTGGGTATCAGCAATATGAAAACAGGAATTACTTCCAGGCTGCACACATCTACCTTTGATGTGGATGAAAGTGCCCTTAAGACCGGTATGGGGCTTATGGCCTGGGTGGCTTTGCAAAAGCTTTCAACCACAATAAAACCATAACCCAGAAGTGAAAGAAATGCCACTTGAATTGATATCCAGGCGGTAATAAAAGCCCTGTGATTGTCAGGGCCTTTATATTTGGAGATAAAGGGATTATTTGATCAGGGTTTGAAGTTGCTTTTGCCGGTATCGAGAAACTCGATGTAACGTTCCACATTCATATCATAACCATGAGCCGGTGCAAGCATGTTTTCCTGGTGGTCAAGAATGACATAGTAGGGTTGTGTGTTTGCCCCGTAGCGCTCAGCCTGGAATACGCTCCATTTCTGGCCAATGGTGCGAACCTCCCGCTCTCTGCCTAGTGCACTTGATACAAACTGCTCTGACTCCGGCAATCGTGTTCGGTCATCTACAAAAAGGGAGATTTTTATAAAATCGTTACGAAGCCTTTCCAATACGCGTGGATCAGCCCATACCGAAGCTTCCATTTTACGGCAATTGGCACAGCCCAGCCCTGTAAAATCCAGGAAGATCGGTTTGCCAGCCTCGCGGGCAGCCTGCATCCCTTCTTCATAATCTGTGAAAGCCATCAATCCGTGAGGGCCTTCCTGGACGCTCTGACCAACATATATGGTTTGGCCATCCGCCGAGGGTACCTGCCCCGTAATACGGCTAAGGTCGAAATCCTGGGTGACAGGCGAAGGCAGGAATGAACTGACAGCACGCAAAGGAGCACCCCAAAGTCCGGGTATGAGATAGAACACAAAGGCAAAGGAGGCGATGGCAAGCATCAGCCGCGGAACGGATAAGTATTTCAAGTCACTGTCGTGGGCAAATTTGATCTTTCCAATCAAATACAATCCCATCAGCAGAAAAATGGCAATCCAGATAACCAGGAAGACTTCTCTGTCGAGGATACCCCACTGGCCAACTGCATCGGCTACTGACAAAAACTTCAATGAAAAGGCCAGTACGATGAAGCCCAGTACTACTTTTACTGCATTCATCCATCCGCCAGATTTTGGCAGCGACTTGAGTGCTGTGGGGAACAAGGCAAATAGGCTGAAAGGTATGGCCAGTGCCAGGCTAAAGCCGAGCATCCCAATGGCCGGCGCAAAAACGCTTCCACTGATGGCGGCTTCAACCAGCAAGGTACCAACGATAGGCCCTGTACAGGAAAAAGAGACGAGCACAAAAGTGAGGCCCATCAAAACCACTGCTATCAGGCCACCTGTCTTATCAGCTTTGCTGTCAAGAGCATTTGACCATTTGGCGGGCATTGTTAACTCAAAAGCCCCAAAAAATGAAGCTGCAAAAAACACGAGCAGGGCAAAAAAGAAGATGTTAAATCCCGGGCTGGTAGCCAAGGCATTAAGCGTCGAAGGACCAAAAATCATGGAAATGGCTAACCCCAGTACCACATAACTAAAAATGATGGTGAATCCATAAAATAAAGCATCCCTGATCGCCCTTGCACGATTGTCTGCATTCCTTAAAAAGAAACTTACCGTTAGTGGGATCATTGGAAAAACACATGGGGTGAGCAGGGCCAGCAAGCCGCCCAGTAATCCGATAATGAAAGTCCAGCCCAGGCTGCTATCTTCAGCTTCTTCCGGGGTGAAAACCTGTAGGGGCTCATCCTCGTCATCGGCTGCAATGTCCAGTATTGGTGTCAGACCATCAGATGGAGTTGCTGCAGGCTCTTCTGCGCGTGCAACCACACCCTCCAGCTCAAAACTGAAGTCGATATAGTCGGGGGGGAGGCATCGTTGGTCATCGCACGACATAAACTGCAATTCACCGGTAACATTTACCGGGCCTTCGGATAAAACCCTTACCCTTTGAATAAATGTGACACTTCCTCCATACATGGGAATGTCCATCTCGAAGTTTGGGTCATACTTCACATCGGCTGGAGGATACTGCAAGTCTCCAATGAGTTCAAAGCCAGCACCTTCGTTAAAGGTGATCGCCGTTGGTATCGGGCCGCCCGGGGCAAGGTCGGTACCATAGATGTACCAGCCAGAGTCCATGGTGGCAGTCATTTGCAATTCGTAATCAGTGTCAGAGACTTTCTCTTTGGTTAATTGCCAGTCAACTGGATCGAGAATTTGTGCCGAGGCTGCTGAAAATGAAAAAACTGCGACAAATAGAATGATTCTGCGCAGTATCTTTGTCGATGCTTCCATAAGAGGGATGAGTTATATTTATATGAAGTGTGATTCAATTGTTTTTGCAATGGTAATCTAACAAAATATCTTGTTGTTGGTTTGGTGAAGCCTGTTAAAACAACTTAAATAGTTGTCAGAAGTGATTGCGCTGCAAAAGTAATATAAAGCCGGCATTTGGTCAATGAATCATTGCCATAAAGTAATCTGACGTATCTTTAGTGATCTTAAAGCCTTCTGCAGCAGCGATCCCGGGAACCCAAACAATTTCGTTACCTGAGAGCAATACCATAATGTCTTTTTTTTGCGGCATTGGTATCTTTTTGTCTATCAGGATGTCACTTACTTTTTTATGGCCCTTCATGCCGAGCGGTATGAGCTTATCTCCGGGTTGCCATTGGCGCAGCAGGAGGGGGAATGCTAGTTTGTCTTTGTCAGCCATCAGCGTTGTTGCTTTTTTGGGAAGCTCAAACTCCTCATCCACTTTGCCTGTGTCAAACCTGAATGAGTGCTTCCCACAATCCAGGTTGAAGATAGCTTCATCTATTTTATGTTCAGAAGGCAAATTGGTTGCCTCCCGGGGGCAAATAATCAGGGTTTCACGGTCTTTAACGAGTGTGTGACTGGCAGATTCGAATGTCTTACCGGCCTGGGCATGCAGGTTGTTGAAAATGTCGCGGCTTTGTGACGGACTGAAACCATAGCCTTTTAATGATTCGTAAAGCATTGTTTCAGGAAATGCCTGCTCTATAAGCTGATCAATGAGGATTTCGGTTGCATTCTCAGAAAAGCGCAAAAAGTATTTTTGTTGATTCTTTATTGTATTCTGATAGAATGCTTCCGCTGCTTCCATCCTGTCAAAAAAATGGCGAAGGGTTTCTGCAAGGGATGGGTTTATCTCGCGCAGCATTGGCATTAGCCGGTGCCTGACCTTGTTGCGAAGATATTTCTCCTTGAGGTTGGATGCATCTTCGCGAAAACGCAGACCTTGTTTTTGTATGAATGTCAGGATTTCTTCGCGGGTCGCAAATAGCAAAGGCCTGATCACGCATTGATTTTTTTTCGGGATGCCTTTTAAGCCGCTCACACCTGTGCCTCTTAGAATATTAATGAAGAGCGTTTCAATTGAATCGTTGAAATGGTGTGCCGTTGCCACTGCTTGGCATCCGTTATGTTCCCGGACTTCTTCCAGCCAGGCATATCGCAGCTCCCGGGCAGCCATCTGAACGGAGATCTTTTTTTGCTTTGCATACGTGGCAGTGTCAAATTTTTTGGAAAAGAAATCCAGTTGCAAATCGCTGGCATAGGATTTTACAAAAGTTTCGTCATCGTCAGCATCTTTTCCCCTTAACTGGAAATTGCAGTGTGCTATGGAATATTGGAATTCTGATTGTCTGAACAACTCCGCCATGGCCATTGAATCCATACCGCCACTTACGGCGAGAAGCACACGGTCGCCATTTTTCAGTAAAGCGTTTTGGTTTATAAATTCAAGGAAGCGATCGTACATACCATATATTATTACTGGTGCAAAGTTATCAAATTTGCGGTTACGGGTTTGCGGTTACTGGTTTATGGTTTATGGTTTCTGGTTACGGGTTCATGGTTTCTGGTTAAAAGAGATACAATACAACAGAGCTCATCCGCCGCGAGCTCCTTTTTTTTCTTATTATTTTAGAAAACAGTCTGTTAAGGTCACGGGTCAAACATTTTCCAAATTTTTTTCAAAAAAACTTTGTTTTGAATAAAAAAGAATTTGTATCTTTGCCGTCCCAAACGTGGAAA
>SKOK01000044.1 GCA_007120085.1 Bacteroidales bacterium
ATGCACGAGTTGTCTCCAAATTTGGTAATAACTATGGGATAATTGCCAATGTTTATGGTGGTGAAGCCCAGGCAAATGGTAGCGACGACAGGGTAATCAATCGTTTTGGAACTGATTTGCGTATGATTTACAGAAAGCTCATAGTCAATTCATTTGTGAGAATTAATGACTGGGGCCCTTACGACTACCATCGTGACTACAACCTGACTTATCCGCTGCAATTGATGGCAGATGCTTCATTGGCGCTGGGAAGACCTGACTGGCTGCCCGATATGCCAAATACCCGCATCGGTCTGAGAGCCAAATATCGTGAACTTGACAGGTATTCACCCCGGTATTCTCCGATGCAAATAATGGATGACAGCGGGCAATTGGTTCCCGATCCCGGAGCCATTGGCTTTGACAGGGGAAATGAATGGGAGATCATGACCTATATTTTAATCAACATTGGCAATTAAAAAAACATCTCAAAATGAAAACATATAAATATAATCGCTTAACGCAACTGCTGGCTGCAGGCATCATATTCGTCTTCTTCCTGGGATGCGAACGCGACATCAGTGATTTAGAAGAGGCAAGCTTCCCCACCAATCCCGAGGTATTTATCAATGGATTCAGTCCTGGTTTGAACTATGCCGCTTTTGGTGGCTCGGTGCCCACTGCCTTCAGTGTGGATAACCAGGTAACTTATAGTGAAAATTCATCCGCTTCTATGCGTTTTGAAGTGCCTGATGCAGGCGATCCGAGAGGTTCTTTTGCCGGGGGCGTGTTTTTTACCGATGGTGGCAGAGACCTGTCCGGGTACAATGCATTGACATTCTGGGCAAAAGCCACACAATCAACCACCATCGGCGAGATTGGTTTTGGTAATGACCTGGGAGAGAACAAATATGTTGTCTCAATTCAAGGACTCAATGTGACTACCGGCTGGAAAAAATACATCATTCCCATCCCTGACCCCTCGCGGCTAACCAATGAAAGGGGCCTGTTATATTATGCGGCTGGAAACATTGACGGCAAAGGCTTTACCTTCTGGATTGATGAGGTAAGGTTTGAGAAGCTAGGCACCATTGCGCATCCAAAATTTGCGATCATGAATGGAGAAAACCTTATGGAAACTTCCTTTGTTGGTGTTTCGACTGCAGTCGGTGGTTTAATGTCCACATTCAACATGCCCACAGGAATTGACCAATCGATCAGCATCGCTCCCGCCTATTTTGACTTTGCATCCTCAGACCCTTCCATTGCGACAGTTGATGAGACCGGAAACATCCTTGTTACTGGCGGACCCGGAACTGCTGAAATTACTGCCCAGGTTGGAGATACTCCTGCTGATGGCTCTTTGACAATCCAGTCGATAGGTGATTTTGAACACGCACCAACCCCCATCCATGACCCTGCAAATGTCATTTCCATATTCAGTGATCACTACGACAACGTACCGGTTGATTATTACAATGGCTACTGGGAGCCCTGGCAAACCACAATGTCTGCAGATTTCGTCATAAATGGAGACCATGTGTTGCATTACTATGACTTTAACTTCGTAGGCATACAGTTTGCCTCACCAACGGTGGATGCCACTGCAATGACGCATCTTCATCTGGATATCTATCTTCCGAATCAATTAAATGCCGGTGCACAGTTTCAGATTGAACTGGTGGATTTTGGAGCAGATGTTGCAGGCGTTCATACGATCAACATAGCTGCAGACCAATCTCAGGAATGGATAAGTCTTGATATTCCGCTTGATGACTTCCCTGGCCTGACCAGCAGGTCAGCCCTTGCGCAGATCATTTTTGTGAATGCATCCGAAAACATTCCCAGCTTCTTCGCCGATAACATCTATTTCTATAATGACGGAACACCACCGCCACCTGAAGAGGAACCCAGCACGCCGGCTCCCACGCCAACCCACAATCCCAATAATGTAATTGCCGTATTCAGTGATGCTTATGATCAAATACCAGGCACTGATTTTAGTCCGGACTGGGGACAGAATACTGTCACAACCATCATTCAAATTGATGGTGTCAACACCTTAAAGATGGCAGGCCTCAATTACCAGGGGATTCAACTGGGCTCCAACCAGGATGTTTCTGACATGGATTATTTGCACTTAGACTTCTGGACTGCCAATTCATCAGAACTTAATATTGTCCTGATCAGCCCGGGACCTGTGGAGGTGCCATATTCATTGACTGTACCTACAACCGGCTGGTCAAGCATTGACATTCCGTTGTCGTCATTTGCACCAGTTGACATGAATGACGTCTTTCAACTCATGTTTACTGGAAATGGAGATATTTTCCTCGATAACATCTATTTCCATAAAAATTAATTACGACAAGGCTACTTGATAAACCTTAAAACACAAAACAGATGAAAACAACATATAAATTCAAGAAAACACATTTTGCATATCTCCTTGTGCCGGCGTTGCTTGTATTCTTTTTCTATGGATGCGACCGGGATGATTTCCAGAAGCTGGATGAACGCAACTGGCAGCTCGTGTGGAGTGATGAGTTTGAAGGGCCTGCCGGGCAATTGCCTGACTCCGATAAGTGGACATTTGACCTCGGCACCGGACAGGATGGATGGGGCAACCAGGAATTACAGAGTTATACCAATAATCCGGCAAATGTATCGCTGGATGGCCAGGGAAACCTTGTAATCACTGCGATTCGCGACGGAAACAGTTTTACGTCGGCCAGGATCAAGACACAGGGCCTCTTTTCACAGCAATATGGCCGTTTTGAAGCCAGGATGAAGACGCCCTACGGGCCTGGAATATGGCCTGCTTTCTGGCTGCTTGGCGATAATGTAGAAACAGTAGGATGGCCGCAGTGCGGTGAGATCGACATCATGGAACTCAGGGGGCAGCAGCCGCATATCATTCATGGTTCTGTTCACGGACCAGGCTATTCAGGCGGTAACCCCGTAAGCAGTAGCTATACCCTGCTAAACGGCCGATTTGACGCTGACTACCACGTTTTTGCCATTGAATGGGACGAAGAGAAGATTGACTTCTTTGTGGATGATTTCCTCTATCAGCGCATTCAACCCGAGGATGCACCCGGTGAGTGGGTGTTTGATCATCCGTTCTTCATCATTCTCAATGTGGCCGTGGGTGGCAGTTATGTCGGATTCCCAATCGACCAAACACCCTTCCCTCAGCAAATGATCATCGACTATGTGAGGGTTTACCGGGAAATCGATTGACGATGATCGATTGTCGATTGTCGATTGTCGATTATGCTCGAAGCTGGAAGGGTTTGCGACAGAAGCGGATCGCCCTGAAAGGGCAGCTTAATTCAGCCCAGGGGCAACGCCCTGGGTAAATGCGGACAACACCCCCCAGCGCCCTGAAAGGGCAGCTTAAACAAAAACACAAAGAACTAAACACCATATAGTTAACAAATTATAAACAAATGAAACGAACTTTTCAATTCTTGCTCTCATTCATAGCTGTTTTGGTTTTTCTCGGGTGCACACCAACAAAGGATGCAGCCGAAAAAACCGCTGCTGACATCCTGGGAAACCCCGAATACCAAGCCATCTCCTATGGCGGTTATCGTGAAATAACCCGGGACATCCAGCCCACGATCCCACAGCTGAAGGAAGACATGAAAATATTGTCGGCCATGGACGTTAAACTGCTGCGCACCTATAATGTCCACCACGATGAAGCCGCCAACCTGCTGGAAGCCATCAGTCAAGTGAAGGCTGAAGATCCGGAGTTTGAAATGTATGTGATGCTGGGTGCCTGGATAGACTGTAAAAATGCGTGGACCGATCTCCCTGATCGTATCCGCGACCAGGAGAGTGAACGCAATGCAGTTGAAATTGCCCGGGCTGTTGAACTGACCCGGCAATATCCCGATATCGTGAAAATCATTGCAGTAGGCAATGAAGCCATGGTGCATTGGGCCTGGGAATACTATGTTGAACCGGGCATCATACTCAAATGGGTGAATCACCTGCAAGAGCTCAAAAAGGATGGCAAACTGCCCGAATCATTGTGGATCACCAGTTCCGACAATTTTGCATCCTGGGGTGGCGGCGGAAGCGAATACCACAAGGACGATCTGAACGCCCTGATCGAAGCAGTGGATTTTATCTCCATGCATACTTATCCCATGCACGACACCCATTACAATCCCGATTTCTGGGGTGTGCCCGAAGAGGAGTATCATCTTTCCGACATCGAAAAGATACACTCGGCCATGATCAGGGCCACGGATTATGCCATTTCACAATATGAAAGCGTGGTGGAATACATGCAAGGCCTCGGTGTAAACAAACCTGTCCATATCGGTGAAACCGGTTGGGCCACAATCTCTAACGAATACTATGGTGATGATGGTGCAAGGGCGATTGATGAGTACAAATCCGCACTCTATTACTGGCATATCCGCGAATGGACTGACAGAGAGGGTATTTCATGCTTTTATTTTGAAGCATTTGATGAAAAATGGAAAGATGCCGGCAATCCCCTGGGCTCAGAAAACCATTTTGGACTGATCAATTTACAGGCACAAGCCAAATATCCTCTATGGGAACTGGTTGACAACGGCACATTTGACGGGCTGACCCGCGACGGACAGCCCATTACCAAAACCTTTGGTGGCGACAGGGAAGCCATGATGAAAACGGTGAAAGTGCCGCCCACGGAACGGGAGATCATGGAGATGAGGAGGTAATAATACTGTATTGAAACGCAGATGGCAGTTTTTTGTGATCGCCACCCCATAGTCACCCTGAGCGAAGTCGAAGGGCAACGAAGTCGAAGAGTAGCGAAGTCGAAGAGTAGCGACAAAATAGAAGCACAACATCAATAAAACATATTGAAGAAACAATAAATACAAAATAATGATAGCTGCAAAAACATCTTCAAGAGAAAGAATTCCCATTGGGCAAAAAGCAGCCTTTGGGGCAGGCCACCTGGTAAACAACCTGTTGCCC
>SKOK01000195.1 GCA_007120085.1 Bacteroidales bacterium
CTCTTCCGATTGCCCTGCAGGATTGTATCGAAAGCACACGAGGCTCAGGTTCTGCGGAGCGAGTAACTCAAATCTTTCATCCGTTTTGATCCAGCAGGAGAATTCCCTGGCAAGGTTTATATGTTGGTTTACCATTTTCTGAATGCCTTCTGTGCCATAAGCGCGCAAAACAAACCACAGCTTGAGCGCCCTGAACCGCCGGCCCAGCTGTATGCCCCAGTCGCGATAGTTTTTTACGTTGTTGTCAGCAGCCGTTTTGAGATACTCAGGTTGAACTGAAAATGTGTTGACCAGCAAGTCAGCATCCTTCACAAAATAAGCAGAGCAATCAAAATTCGTCAGCATCCATTTGTGCGGGTTGAACACAAATGAATCCGCGTGCTCCACGCCTTTCATGAACCAGCGGTGCGATGGGTCAACTGCTGCGGTGCCTGCAAAGGCAGCATCCACGTGCAACCAGATGCCAAACTCCTTACATATCGCAGCGATGGCTTCAACAGGGTCCATGGCCATCGAAGAAGTGGTGCCCAGTGTCGCTATCACACAGGCAGGTTTCTTCCCTGCGTCAATATCTTTCACAACTGCCTTTCTAAGCGAGAGTGGGCACATCGCAAAATCCTCGTCCGTATCAACGAGAACAAGGTTTTCCTTCCCATAACCGGCAATCTTGACCCCTTTTTCGATGGAAGAGTGGGTTTCGGCCGATGCATATACGCGCAATGGCTGCGACAAGCCTTCCTGGTTGGCTTTGAAGCCGGTCACCTGCTCACGGGCGGAGAGCAAGGCACATAAAGTGGCCGTTGAAGCCGTGTCTTGTATCACTCCGGTCATAGAAACAGGAAGCCCGATCATGTCGCGCAGCCATTCCATAATGCGCTCCTCCAGTTCAGCAGCTGCTGGCGAAGTTTGCCATATCATGCACTGGCTGCCAAGCCCGGCGGTAAGCACCTCTGCCAGCACGGATTCCGGACTGTTATTGGCTGGGAAATAGGCAAACCATCCGGGGTGCTGCCAGTGGGTGATGCCAGGTATGATGATCTTCTTAAAGTCGGCAAAGATGGCCTCCATTGACTCAGGTTGCGGCGGCGGCGCGAGGGGCAGTTGGGACAGAATAGCGCCCGGCAACACGGGAGACTTTACCGGGTACTCTTCAATGTTCTCAAAATAATCGGCCAGCCAGTCAATGAAGGCATGGCCGTATTTGCGAAAGCTTTCTTTTTCCATAAATTCGCTTAATAAGATCAATTATGAAGCGAAGTTAATGGATATTATTCAATGGTGAGCTTTTGTTTACTGACGGATTTTGCCACGAAAAAACCCAGCGCACCATTATTAAAGTTGGTTGGGGTGTTAGAAGGCGGGCCAACAAAGGGGCCTCCGGCGCTGCCCTGGTTGCGGCGCATCGTTACAAGAAACTCAAAATAATCCTGTGGAATGCTGAACATCTCAGCAACGATGACATCTCCTGTAGTTGGAATGCCATCTTCAGGCTGAAAAATGTATATGGGAGCCCTTACGTACCTTCCATTAAAGACCTCACCATCCGTAAAAGGCATCTTATTCAGGGAATCCGTTAGCAGTTGGTCATTGCGATATATATTCCATGTGTAGTAGTTGATGGCTTTGGCAGGGTCACTAAAGTGTACGATCAGGTTGTAATGATCGGATATCCACGGATGCGGCAACACCCAGAGGCTATCCATTTCCACAGATTGCTGCATCAGCGACCGGGCACGAAATATCTCCTCGCCTGTGTCCACAAGCAGCTCATAAAGGCGGCCCGGCTCCCCTGTAAAGCCCTCAGCAGGGACATACTCACCAGGGGCCGATTCTTCAAACAGCCAGATACGCTCACCATCAGAAAGCTCTACCCTGGCATCACTCACACGCGGTGAGGGCATATCAGAAAGATAGCCTGATGATTTGCTTACAATTACCAGATGTCCATCACTTTGATTTGTAATCCGGGCCTCAATTACGGTCCGGGCCTCGATTTCATCCAGTTCGAGATCAATTTTCTCAACGCAGGCGACGAAAGAAAGCATTAGTAAGATGGCTAAGGTTGTTATGTTGGTTTTCATTGTTTTATAATTTAAGTGACAGGTGGTTTCATAATGGGTAACAGGTCAAGCCCTGTCATTACGTGTTGCTGGTTAAAAATAAAAGTTGTATGTGATTGATGGCAGTATCGGGAACAGATAGACCTTATAGGCATCCAGCTTGCCGGGTACGTCATTATCCGGACGGAATTCTATCATCCAGGTATTCTTTCTGTAATATGCATTGTATATCGAGATATTCCATTCACCATAAAAGTTCTGGCTTACACTTTTTCTGCTTATGATGGTTGCCCCAAGGTCAAGCCTGTGATAGTCGGGCAGGCGATAGGCATTTCGCTCAGCATAAACAGGAATAAACTGGTTGCCAAATTCGTAGCGACCAACGGGGAGGGTAACCGGGGCTCCGGTCGTATATACCCAGTTGGCAGAAAAGCTCACACGCGGCGATACCTGGTAGTTCATTACAATGCTCAGGTTGTGCGGACGATCATAAGAGGCCGGATAGACATTGCCGTTGTTCACGCCTTCGATCTGCCGTTCGGCACGCGACCATGTATAGCTGATCCAGCCGGTAAAGGCGCCTTCATCTTTTCTCAGCAAGAACTCGGCCCCATAGGCACGGGCATCACCAAAGCGGAACTCTCCTTCTATCCGGGGGTTCAGCATCAGCCAGGCATTCTCTTTGAAGTCAATCTGATTGTCCATCTTTTTATAGAAGACCTCTACCGATCCTTCCAGGATGGTGCCTTTTGTGTGCAGGTTGCGAAAATACCCCAGCGAAAACTGATTGCCGATCTGCGGTCTGATCCTTTTTGAGGATGGCACCCATATGTCGAGCGGATTGCCACCATCGCTGAAGCTTGCCAGGTGGAGATATTGCAGGTTGCGGTTGTAACTTGCTTTCAGACTCGATATATCGTTGAGGGCATACCTGGCACCAAGCCTGGGTTCCAGCCCCGACCAGGTGTTGTAAATGTCACCGCGACCATAAACCGTGCTATCGATATAATTATGGCTGTCATCAAAATTATAGACAGTTGAAGGGCCCATACTTTGAAACACGGAGAACCGGAGTCCATAATCGAGCGACCACCTTTCATCAAGACGCTGGTCATTTGAAACATACACGGCATGCGACAATGCTTCCGATGAAGTTGAACCCACGCTTCCGATGAAGCTCTGCTCATCCAGGCCACGGAGCATTCCGGGGTCAAAACGATGATAAATACTTGAAAATCCAGCGCTAATGTGGTTTTGGTCGTTGGGAAACCATGAAATATCTGACCGGACACCAACATCCTGGTTGCCGGCTTCCCAGATGAAGCTTGTGTTTTCATCACCCTCCTGCATCAGTGAATAATCGTAACCGGTATAAATGAGATGCGTATTCAGCAAAAGGTTTTCGTTGATGATATGGCCCCATCTTAAGCTATAAGTGGTGTTGCCCCAGTCCATGCTAAAAGGCACATTCTGTCCTATCTTAAAAAAGTCTTTGCCGTGATAAGTGGAAAACTGCAGCCTGTTGTTGTCATCAATCACTGCATTAAGTTTCAGGTTGAGATCATAAAAATAGAGTTTATTTCCCTGTATGTCAGGGTCGCCCGCCAGCGGAATGAAAAGGTCGGCGTATGAACGGCGGCCAGCTGCCACAAAGGAAACCTTATCCCTGACGATTGGTCCTTCCATCATAAAGCGACTGGAAATGCTGCCAATGCCACCTGTTCCACTGTAGTTCTGCATGTCGCCTTCCTTCATTTTTACATTGAGCAGCGAAGAGAGGCGACCGCCATGACTGGCAGGGATGTTGCCCTTATGCAGTTCGAGGTTATCAACGACATCATTATTAAAGACAGAGAAAAAACCCATCAGGTGGGATGCATTGTAAACGGTGGCTTCGTCCATCAGGATGAGATTCTGATCAATGCCCCCACCCCGAACGTTAAATCCGGAGGCACCTTCACCCACCGACTGTACGCCAGGCAGCATCTGGATGGCATTGATCACGTCCACCTCTCCCATCATGGCAGGGATGCGGCTGATTGCCTGAGACTGAAGCCTGACCACGCCCATCTCTGTGCTTTCTACCTGCTCACCGGCACGTCTGCCACTCACCACTACCTCTGAAAGCACTGATTCGGAAGACTTTAAAACTATCTCCATATCCATGTTTTGCTTTAGGTCAATCTCAATGACTTTGCTCTCATAACCCACATAGGTCACCTTCAGTTGATGATGCCCCTCCTGCAACTGCATCTCAAATTTGCCATCAAGGTTGCTCGTGGACCCGCGCCCGCTTTGCATTATTAAAATGCTGGCACCGGGAAGGGTTTCCCCAGATCCAGCATCTATAACCACACCACGCACAATATAGGCCGGTGCATCAATAATCCCCAGGGATATTAACGGAAAAAACATCATCAACAAACAAATCCAACTCCTTCTCATAATTTCATTTCGTTTTTCAATCTGTTTTCAGACTGCATTCTATTTAACAAATATCTTGTAAGCTTTGTTTGCTATTAACATATAATATGCCACAACTTCCAGATTACTCATTATATGGACATTAACGTGATATAAAAATACTGATCCTTTTGCTTTCCCGTCCCTGTGTACGATAACGCACAAAAAACATCTAAAAACGCACAATCGGAAAACGGTTACGGGTTCATGGTTGTCTCAATTTCTAATTGCTTGTTACGAGTTACGTGTTCGGAGCCTTCTGTCATTCTAGCGCCAATGACATGCATAGCATAATGACAGCGAAGCGAAATGACAGCGAAGCGAATGACAGCGAAGCGATAGTTTGAACTTTTTAGGCAACCACTCATATTTATTTATATTTTTGCAATCAAACCTTTAAAAACCGACTTATATGATAGCGCAG
>SKOK01000236.1 GCA_007120085.1 Bacteroidales bacterium
GTTCCATTGTCGCCATTGGCAGCATTGATGGCATGATAAAAAGTAACCGGACCGATGTCTTCATCGGGAGCTGTCCACTCAAACATCCATTCGTTGTTTGCTGATGCGTTGCGGTGTCCGACATATTGCCGGCCGTTGGCAGGAGTTGCCAGCCAGGTGTTGTCGGCATTGATGAGTGCAAAACTGCCTGCCGGCTGGTTACTTCCATCAAGCACGGTAACGGAAAATCCATAGCGAGGGGCGTTGTAGTCTCCCGTGTAAATGATCAGGTATGTTTCGCCGGGCACGTAGGCTGCCACATCTTCTTCGCCAAGCTGAAAGACAACTTGCCCGGTATATGAGCCGCCGCTATGGCAGTTGGCGCAGGAGCCTTCATTGGGGGCACCTGTGCGCCCGATGGGAGCCTGCCCGCTATTTTTGCCATCACCATGCGGTTTTAAGGCAATCAAAAAAATGGCAGTAATGAGGAAAAAGTAAATCATTGATTTTTTCATGTGTCAGGTTTTTGGTATGGGTATGAGAATCAATATACTGATGTTTAATACAAGTATACAAATTGCAATATATGCATATTTGCCGGTTCTGAGGATAAAGTATCAATAAAAATGATAAATTTGGGGTAATTTATATTTAGTATAAATACAGATAATTCCCTGAACGCCTGTTTAGCTAGCCGTGTGCGGTTTTTGTGCAATGAAGTTGTTGAGGGTTAACATGAAGGGTTTACTCGTGCAACGATGAGCGCCTTTTTGTTCCATTTTCTTAGGCTGTAATAGTAAAAAAGCACAATATAAATTTGTTGCTGATAATGTATTTTTTACTATTTTTGTGCGCTCCACAGGAGTTTAGAAATCCTAAGGGGCGTTAGCTCAGTTGGTTTAGAGCGCATGCTTGACAGGCATGAGGTCGCTGGTTCGATTCCAGCACGTCCCACTGAAAATGAAAGAGTTACAAAGTAAAATTTGTAGCTCTTTTTTTATGTGCATCTTTTTGTGCATCTTCATGATCGGAAACTGCCAATTCTTATTTTTATTTTCAAAAAGGGTTTTTAGAAAAAGAATGGCTGCCTGGATTGAGTCCGGCTGCAGGATGTAAAAAATTGACAGTGAGCCACTTGTCGAAATAGCCGGTGACTCACTTTTTTTTTGTTATTTATTTAATTTACGTTAGTATATTTTCTATTTTTGGCTAAAATAAATTCGATATTCTATGTATTTGCAAAATTAAGGGATTAAAAACGTTGAAATTAATCTGATCTGAATATTTTCTATTTTGCTCACTTAACTCACTTTAACTATGAAAAGCATTTTACGAATATTTACGGGCATTGTCATGTCCGTGGTGTTTTCCGTTGCAGCCGGTGCCCAAACAATTGTTGGCACATCGACACCTCCTTTTACCTTTGACACCACTTCAACGGCAGTTCCATTACCGGGCATTGCCATGGGTGTTTTGCTTACGCTGACCCTTGGTTTTCTAACCCGCCGCCACATGCTTTCAAGAAAAAAGGCGGATTCTTAAAGCTGACATTTATCAGTACATTTAAGTGAACAAGCTAACCAATTGTAAACAAAAAACAGATTATATCATGATACGATTTATACCTTTTTTCCTAATTATATTATTCGTATCTGTAGTTTTTGCAGATTCTGGCACGGTAACCGTAACGGTTATAAACAGTCAGACGGTCACAGGATTAACTGAAATTAAATATGAGTTTACAGGCGATTTCGATGTATATAATATCTCGGCTGAAGTCAGTTTCGACAATGGGAGCATTTTTCAACCCATATTTGATGCTCATCTTGAAGGGGCTTTGACAAATGTTGCTCCAGGCGGACCCTATTTTTTAACCTGGAATGGACGAGCAAGTTACCCGGAGACATTTTCCGATGAAACGGTTGTCAAAATTGTAGCAACGGCAACGATCTTTAATTGTGACGACGACATTACTTTTACTTATCGTGGCTCAGAGGTCACTTACGGCACAGTGGTGCGTGGCGGGCTATGCTGGCTTGACCGCAATCTTGGTGCTGAAGGAATTGCGACTTTTAACCTGGAAGATGCCACGGAAAACACAGACACAAGACTCTACGGCGACCTGTTCCAGTGGGGGCGTCTTGATGACGGCCACCAGGCCAGGACAAGCAGCACCACTCCCGGACCGGTCAACCAGGACGTACCGGGGCATGGCAATTTCATTACAGTAAGCTCACCCAATGATTGGCGTTCACCGCAAAATGATGATTTATGGCAGGGCGTTAACGGCATCAACAACCCCTGCCCTGAAGGCTGGCGTGTGCCCACAGAGGCTGAACTCAATGCAGAGCGCCAGAGCTGGGGTTCAAACAACTCGGCCGGCGCTTACGCTTCTACTCTGAAGTGGCCCGTTGGCGGCGGCCGCGACTACGATGGCACGCTCGGCAATGTGGGCAGCTACGGCTACGTGTGGAGTTCTTCGGTAGATGGCCCCTATGCCAGACTCCTCAGCTTCGACAGTGGCGGTGCCGGCATGGGCAGCCTCGTCCGTGTACTCGGCATGGGTGTGCGTTGCGTCAGGGATAACTAACAGGCACTTTGTGCATGATCCGACACGAGCCCAAAACAGTCGATTTAAAACTGCTTTCAGAAGATGTCCGTCGTTTTGGAAATGAGATGGCGGATGCAAAAAACCTTCAAATTACAAATCTCATTCCCACCGGACTAAAAGTGAATGCAGATTTGGAAATGCTTAAAACCATCCTCCGAAACCTTTTGGGGAATGCCATCAAATTTACTAATACCGGGGGCAAGATCATACTATCTGCTCAAGCCACATCCCACGAAACCATCATCTGTGTCGAATACAACGGCATTGGAATGCAAAAGGATTTTGCAAATACCCTGTTTGATTCGAATGGGAATCGTTCCGGGTTAGGCACATCAGGCGAAGAAGGAACAGGATTGGGCCTGGTGATTTGCAAAGAATTTGTGGAAATGCATGGAGGTAAAAATATGGGTGAAAGCACACCGGATGCCGGGAGCAAATTCTGTTTTTCCATTAGTTAAGAGACAACCGCAAACGCAACAGCATAGTCAAGAAATATGCTGTCATTCGGATGATTAGCCTGCTTGTACCGATTAATCCACATGAAAACCCGAAACCGGACGACCGGATGCAGTTAGCGTTTCTGCCATCAGAATATCACCGCTATCCTTATCGATGTAATAACGGAGGGTCTCAAAACGGCGATGATAGAAATCATATAAATGCAGTAACGGATGATACAGGGAGGTTGTAAGACCGGTGATATCAACAACCCAAACCTCTACTTCTTCCCCTTCAACGGGGAAAAACATGCTGCCATTGACTTTCAGCTTCGCTTCCACAGGATATATTTCCGTATTCGGCAAATCATCACCAGACTCATCGAATGGCACCTCCACATAAAAATCCATAAACACGAGGTCTTTTTCAAAGCCATCCTCGTAGCTAAAGGAAGATACGATCATATTAATTTGAAATGGATCATACACAGGAATATCGATACCGGATGTTGCGGTGATATCATCATGAAGCTCGCTGATTACCCTGAAGGAAATGCTTTCTTCATCATAAAAAACTTCTTTGATGGTGTTCAGATTCATGCCCAGTATATCTGAATTATAACTCTTCCTTCGGGGCATACCGGAGTTATTGAGCACCAAGCGCTCCTCGGGCAGGTTCAAAAACCATTCGGGATTTGACTCCAGTCTGTTTTGCATGCCGCAGTGCCGGGAAAACCATATCTGAAGCGACTCCCCAAAACCCCTGAGGTCGCGGTATGGCCGCACATTGTCGGCATACTTTAAGAAGGCTGATTTATATGCTACCATGAATTCTTCCTCACTGACTTCCGGATTATTAAAACCTTCATCGCCAAATACACCAGAATCCAGCAAATCGCTAAAGATCATACGATTCATTTGCTCACATCCAAAACGATTGCCCAATTTGTTATCGTGCAACTCAAAACCCATTTCCAACACGTAACCCTCTGTGGTACTGACAATACGCTCGTGATAATAAAAGCCGCCTTCTCTATCATTCAGCCTGATTTCATAAGAAGGATCAAACGGAATACCTTGATTATTTGATGCAGGAAGGGATGTGCTTCCCATCAGAAAAAACAGCAGAACAAAAGAAGTAACTTCCGGTATATGATATTTAAAGCGAGCAAGAAAATGTGCAAAAATTTGATTAATAAAGTGTTTCATGGTTTTCACAGATTAAATTCTTAAATCATTCGAAATAAGCACATATTTTGAACAGATTAAAACAACCCAACCACCCCGATCACATCCAGAATATTAATCACACCATCGCCATTCACATCTGCATTGTCAAAACAGAACGGATCTGGATCCTGGCCGGTGAAGTAATTCACTATGGCAATGATGTCCAGCACATTTACAACGCCGTCGCAATTGGCATCGCCAGGGAGGAATTCTACATCCTTGTCGCGTATCTCAATATCATCTATTTTAACCAGGTATTGGCCAACGCTTTCCGTATGGTGAAAGGCGATGTAAATATCCATGCCGGCATAATCACTCAGGTCAAAAACCCTTTCGGAAAAGCTTGTATTTTCAGGCTGCAATGTTTCTTCCCAAAGCAGTATATCAAACTGATCCAGGCGGTTGGTTGTGGTTGACAGATACACTTTATAGTGCTCATAAGGGTAGTTTTGCAGCTGGGTTGCCACCCAGAAGGCAAACTCCTGGTTGTGACCCACTTCAATCCTGGGCGATACCAGCCAGTTGTCGGGTGTAAGGTCACCGATTCCATCCACGTAGGAAAAAGAAATGGCACAGTGCTGGCCATTATGGGGTGGTATGGCATGGGCATAGGCCAGCATCCAGTTAATGTCGTCGCCATCCTCATCGTGTA